>NZ_LWFU01000607.1:0-5305 GCF_001635135.1 Oleiphilus sp. HI0080 | reverse complement strand
GCTTCCTGATCGCTTTTTTGTATTGGGCGTTAGCCGCTCTAAGTTTAGCGATGAACAATACAGAAGCCATTTTGCGCAAGACAGGTAGGTATGACGTCAAATAGGCTTGGTGGAGTGGCAAGATAATAGAGGGTGTTTTCGCCAGAGCCGTAATGATCTGTTAGCTCAGCAAGGCGGGTTTTGAGCTTAGCGTAATCAGCGACATCAGAAGTGTTGAGAGGCTGATAATGGACGCACTCTAAAAACTCGGCAAGTCGTTCGTCAGAAACGTCTTTGTTTTCTCGGAGAAAGTCTGCCAAATGGCTTCTGTATTGTTCATCGCTAAACTTAGAGCGGCTAACGCCCAATACAAAAAAGCGATCAGGAAGCTGCTTGGTTGCAAACAGGTGCACGAGCGCGGGGATGAGCATGCGCGCAGTCAAATCGCCCGAGGCTCCAAAAATGACTAGATGGCTGTTCTCGGTAACACGCATCACTCACTCCCTAAATAGCGGTAAATCAATACTGATTTCGACGGCCCTATCAGACACTAGCTCACTCAAGCCTCACTCTAGCCTTACTCGATCAGATACTCAATAACGCGATCGCCCCGACTATCGCAGCTAACACCCTAATACAACGTAGGTTCAAATCAAAAAACACTTAAACGATGACATTTACTCGGCAGTTTTTTAAGCAAGCGATTCAGACTGGCCGAGATTCGCGTTAAAATGATGGACTACGTGAATCGCATTAAGTCATCTACGAAGGAAATAAAAAATGGGCAGAGCCTATCAAAACCGAAAAGAGTCCATGGCGAAAACGGCTGCCGCTAAAACCAAGGTATACAGCAAATACGGTCGTGAAATCTATGTTGTAGCAAAATCTGGTGGCATCGATCCTGATGGTAATCTTGCTCTGAGAGGCTTGATCGATCGAGCAAAGAAAGATCAAGTACCAAGCCACGTCATTGATAAAGCGATTGAAAAAGCAAAAGGCGGCGGAGGTGAAGACTACTCTCCTGCGCGCTATGAAGGCTTTGGTCCGGGCAATTGCATGGTGATTGTAGAATGCCTAACCGACAACCCGAATCGCACCTTTGGTGATGTGCGTCAGTGCTTCACAAAAACCAAATCGAAAATCGGAACGCAGGGCGCTGTAAGTCATATGTTCGACCATAGCGCCATTCTCGTGTTCTCGGGTGACGATGAAGATGCGGTACTCGAAGCACTCATGGAAGCCGATGTGGATGTTTCTGATGTTGAAGCTGAAGACGGGAAGATCACAGTATTCGCGCCGCATACTGAATCATACAAAGCGAAGCAAGCCATTCTTGACGCCATGGGTGAAGTGGAGTTTGATGTCGACGAAATCCAGTTCGTACCACAGACAACAACACCAGTCAGTGGCGACGACGTAGAAATGTTCGACAAGTTTCTCGACATGCTCAACGATTTGGACGATGTTCAAAACGTCTATCACAACGCCGAGCTTTAAAGTTAGGCGGTGCAGTTTCGACCCTAGCCTAAGAGCTTGGTAGTAACAGCCTCACAATGAGCGCTCGGGAATTAGGCGCTAAGCCGTGTGTTTAGCGCCGACCTTACGCTCACCTTTGGCAGCAGGTTTTTCTTTGCGGGCTTTCTTGCCCCCTTTTGGCGCTGCCTGCCCAGTCTCGTCCAAACCGCCACCCTTGGATGCGCTACCTGATGCCCTTTTCTCCACCCCTCCTAGCAGTACCTCAGCCAAGATATCGGGTGCTTCTAGTGGAACCCAATGCCCACACTCTGGAATCACTCGAGTGCTTTTTGGATGCATCATCGCCGCCATGTGAGTAGGTACATACTTATCCCTCCTACCCCAAACTAAGTCTACATCAACCTGTTGAGCAAACCGTTCAAGCATACACTGAAAAGGTAAAAACAAGCGCGGCGTAGCTGAGCGATACATTTTAAGAATCGTTTTTCTCGGGGCCCATCGATCCACCTTGCCTTCATAAGACTCATCAATTTGCTCTCGGCTCAACAAGGGGCCACCCCGACCCAACTCCCAATGGAAGACCGCCTTATTCATCAATAACATTGAGAGCTCACCTAACAAGGGGGTGCGCCAAACAGCGGCCCAAGGGTGCCATCGGTACAAGTGGCTAAAGGGAAACGATCCGCCAACAAACCGTTTTACTTTTTCAGGAAACTGACAAGCAAAAGACATCGCATAGATACCACCCCAGTCATGTGCAACCAGGGTAAAAGGCGTTTGAATACCGGCCGCTTCAACCAGATCGTTAATATATTGCCCGTAGTGTTTGAGCTCAAACTCAAACGATTCTGGCACGCCTGATCGATGAATGCCCGGCAAGTCGGTTGTATAACACGTAAAGCTATCTTTAACTTTTTGGACGAGGGGGTTCCACATATCCGCTGAGTCCGGCACTCCATGGAGAAACAGTGCTGGCTCGCCTTCGCCATCGACCTTCAAGTAAATAGGGGCCTGATCAATTTCAACAAACATACTAGGCTCCCAATGTCTTGTTCTGTGCAGCTAAGAATTGCCCAAAGCCTTGCTCACTTCCAACTCCCGAGCATACCTCTTCGTTTTTAACCGCAAATCGGCCATTAATGAACACGTGCTCTACTAAGCCAGGGTTACGATTCACCATGCGCTCAATACCACCAAACTCTTTGATAGGTGCCTCATGGTAGGCATCAAGTGCTTGATTCAGACCGTTTGGATCTAACACGAGTAAATCCGCCCGCATACCTTCGCGAATATAGCCCGCATCAATACCAAACCAGTCTGCCAGCTCGCCCGTGACTCGCCATACCGCTTCCTCCATTTTCATGATCTCTCGCCCTTCCTGTTTAGCCTCATATACGAGCTTGAGCAAACGCAACGGGAAGTTGTAATAGGCCATATTACGGATGTGCGCTCCGGAATCGGCAAAACTAATGAGAAGGCTTTTTTCACTCACTAACTTCTCAAGCCTGTCTTTTCTGTAGTTCGCGATCACAGTATGCCAACGTAACTGCGCACCAAACTCAACAATCAAATCCAAAAACAGATCAACGGGGTGAACATTTCGGGAGCGTGCCACCTCGCCAAAACTCATGCCTCTCAGCGTCTCGTCAGGGCACTCAATGATCGTCGCATCATCAAAATCTCGCTGCCAGACACGCGGCCCCCATTTGTTCTCGTAGTCTTTACGAAAGCGACGACGGTAGCTTTCATCTTTCATTAGGGTATTGCGCTCTACTTCTTCTTTTAGATGCAAAGCAGCTTGGCCTGCACCAAACTCTTCAAAAATCACCAAGTCGATGCCGTCCGCATACACTTCAAATGGATTGGGCAAGGATTGCCATCGAAAATCCGCTTTACCGAGTTTATTCACCAAGCGAGTGATCGGTGCAACAATGGAAACAAGCGCTGGACTGGCTTTTAGGTCCATCAAAGAGATCAGCGTCATTTTGAGAGGTTTACGGAAAAACATTCCCATGCTTTCTAGGAAAAACAGAATGATATTAAACTTGGTAACGATGTCCGGTGCGCCTTGATGAATGGCTCCTCGCTTGCGAAGCACAGCGTTAAGGCGTCGAAACTCTTTCCATTTCGCATAGGTTGAAGGTAACGACGCACTGCGATAGCGGTCCCCATCCAGCTTGTCCCATGATGTCGTCATCGCAGACATGCCAAGCAAACCTTCGTCCAAAGCATCACTAAGCATTTTCTCCATCTGCTGATATTCAGTCTCGCTAATATTCGCAGACGCATCGACAGCTCGACCAAGCCCGAGCACCGCAGCGCGGATTTCTGAGTGTCCGATAAAGCTACTCACATTCGGCCCAAGAGGATGCTGTTTAAGGAACTCAACATACTCACGTACGTTGTTCCACGTTTTCTTCTCTTGAAGCAGAGGCAATACATGCTCTCGAGGAACAGATTCGACCCGCGTGAACAAATCGGAGCAATCTTCTGCGCCGAGACTCGTCATACTGATAGAGCAGTTACCGATCGTAACCGTCGTCACACCATGGCGCACCGACTCATGCAAGCCGGGCGCCGCGATCACTTCCGCATCATAGTGCGTATGCGTATCGATAAAACCAGGCATCACCCACTTGCCGGATGCATCGATGACCTCGTTCGCATCTTCAGCAGGAATTTCGGTATTTGAAATGTGCGCAATTTTGCCATCCGCAATAGCGACATGGCGAACACTCGCGCGTGATGTCGATCCATCGAACACCAGCCCGTTATTGATCACGATATCAAATTTTGGCATGCAACTAACTCCTTCAGCACGTGAGCGCTATTTTTTATAGTAGTTATTTAGTAGTTATTTAGTAGTTATGAAGAATACGTGCAAAACTGTTTTAGAGCGCGATCAGAAACAAATCAGCATTTGCGAATTTCGGCCTTGCTGTGATTTTATTCCGTCTCTAACATGAACCACATATTCGTTAATTCTCAACATGAACATGGAAAGATCATGAATCATCAAGCAAAAGCTCAATACCAAAAGAGAACGTGCAATACCCTTTTTGCGCTGTCCGTTTTGGTGGTCACTATGGGCCCCTCAACCAACAGCCACGCTGAAGTATATAAATGGGTTGACGAACAAGGGAACATTCATTTTGGCGACCGTCCACCGGTGAAAGAACAAGCGACCAACCTCAGTGATACGCTCCAACCCTTGAACCTATCTACAGACCTGAGCAACCCGAACATGATCCGAAACGCGGAACAATCCCGAAAGGATGCGCTTGACCGCAAAGCACAGGAACAGCATAAGAGAGTGAACTCAGCATCAACCGCGGCACAAGAATACTGTAAACAGGCGAAAAAGCGCTTATATGACATTTCTGGGCCTGTCGTATTTTATGACGAAAACGGCAAAGCGATGAACGTGACGGAAAGAGAGCGTAAACGTATGGAGCAGGAATTACGCGCCGAAATCGATAAGAACTGCAAATAATGAAAGACCGCTTTCTCCCGCGACTCCTCGCTGCTCTCCTAATCCTTAGCGCCCAAAATGCTTGGGCGCAAATATATAAATATCAAGACGAACAGGGTCGCTGGCACTTTAGCGACAAGAAACCAAAAGACCAGACCGCTGTCGAAAACGTATCCATCAAAACGAGCAAACCGCGCTCTGAAACGTCGAAGGTTAGATTAATCCGACAAGAGCGAGACGACCAAGTTGTATTTGCGCTCAAAAACCCTCTGTTTGCTCCCGTTCAATGCTATTACCTCGTGCCAGGCAATGAAGACGCAACACAAATCTTAATTGAGCAGACAAGCGTGATAGATATTCTCGTTACTAAGGATCAAT
>NZ_LWFU01000606.1:0-762 GCF_001635135.1 Oleiphilus sp. HI0080 | reverse complement strand
TTCAACCTGCGCTCGCATGACTGTGGGCGCGGGAAAAAACCCCTCGCCTGCCTCTCCGAACACTTTTAATAAGGCGCTATCATCAAACTCAGCGACAATATTTTGCGTCAGACCATTTACTTCAAACCAATCTGACAAGTTACGTCGAAGAGCATGCTCTTTTACTGGCATTAACATCGGAGCGTTGTCCAGACACTCAGGAAACGCCTGAGGGTGCTTCTCAATAAGTTCAGGCGAACCAAATATCGAAAGAGGGCTTGCGCCGAGCTCATGGTTGTAAGCGCGCACATTCACGCTGGATGGGATGGGTCTATCAGATAGGACTAAGTCGAGCTTATGAATGGCAAGCTGCGCCAACAAGGACTCGAGACTGTCCTCATAACAAGAGACTTTCATACTCTCCATCATACGCATGACCGGTTTCAAGGTTCGATAGGCGATCAGCTTTGGAATCGAATTGACAATACCGACATTGAAGACGACTGGCGCCCCCAACGACTCGTTCTTTACACGCTGCGTCAACTCAGCGCCGAGGTTAAAAATCTCGTCTGCATACTGCTCGACAATACGTCCGGTATCGGTGATTGCGAGCCCTCTTCCTACGCGCGTGAAGAGCGGCTCCCCGATTGAATCCTCCAGCATTTTTAGTTGTCCGCTAATGGTCTGCGGAGCAAGATGCAGAACATCCGCTGCCCGCGCCACACTTCCCTCCTGAGCAACAGTCCAAAAGTACAGAAGATGGTTGTAATTCAAATGGCGCAT
>NZ_LWFU01000605.1:0-5269 GCF_001635135.1 Oleiphilus sp. HI0080 | reverse complement strand
CCACCTTGCTTATGCAACGTCATTGAATGATGTTATTGATCTTCATACCTCTCGGGTAGTGGTGGCACTTAAATATCACATTCACCACACGGTTTGGCTTGTTCTCATGACGGTATCGGTGCTCTCGATGTTCGCCATGGGCTTTCAGTTTGGTTACGGGGGTGGCCGCCGCGTGATGTTGTGTTTTGTATTGGCGCTTACCTTTAGTCTTGTACTGATGATGATAGAAGACTTAGATCGCCCATTGGAGGGGACGATCACCGTCGACAATCAGCCACTCGCTGAATTGCTGAAAACGATGTGACGCGTTAACGTATTCTTGTCTTAGTTAGCTTCGAGCCTCTTTGCTCTTTACTCGCTCGTCCTGATGGATTGCTTCGAATGACGCTCTCCCTGACCGCATTTCCCGTGTTTTAGACGAGTTAAGTCGGATACTCAGCTAGCGCTTGCGGTTAAGCTTTAGTGGAACGTTAATTAACACAAGGTGTCTGATGGCATGAGTCTTTATGAGCAGTACGTCTTACCACATTTGATCAATTGCGCTTGTGGCTCGCCGCCTATTTTAAAACTGCGGAGTCAACTTGTTCCCCAGGCTGAAGGCGCTGTGCTGGAAGTCGGCATGGGTTCGGGTATTAACTTGCCTTTTTACGATACCAGCAAGATCGATTATGTCTGGGGCTTAGAGCCTTCACTCGGTATGCGAAACAAAGCCGCAAAGCGGCTAGCCCAAAGCCCTGTTAAAGTGCGTTGGCTTGATTTACCTGGCGAGAAAATTCCCTTGGAAGATGACTCCGTCGATACCATTCTTCTGACATTTACACTTTGCACTATTCCCGATACGGCCAAAGCACTGGCGCAAATGCGACGCGTGCTGAAGCCGAATGGCAAGCTCTTGTTTTGTGAGCATGGTGAAGCGGAACATGCGCGCGTCAAAAAGTGGCAAAATCGTTTGAATCCGGTTTGGTCGAAACTAGCGGGCGGTTGTCAGCTTAATCGTCAGATTAGCGGCTTGATCTCGGAGGCAGGCTTCGCGATTGAACGCGCGTCTTCGTTTTACGTCCCAAAAACCCCGCGCTTTGCAGGTTATATCTACACAGGTGAGGCACGTATTGCTTAATAACACCTGTTTGTTTTTTTTGTGCGCCTAACCATCGCTAGGCCTTGGTTTTCGTGCGCGTGTAAGACGTATGCTGCATCGTTCTAGAAAAGTCTGCTCTGGGACATCTAATTAGTCAGGAAGAGGGCGGGTCCAGTCGTTCTTTTGCATGAGTGACCTCATTGAACCGTCTTTTTTAGCCGCGCAATCCGAGCATTGACAGTTGTGATGGTGCTTTCCGGAATCTATAGGTCCATGGCTAAGTGAACGGTTGAGGGTTTTATCACGCTAGAGATATCTTGAATGTTGAAAGACTCTAGGCGTTGATCGGTTGCGTGCAATGCGTGGTTGATCCGAGCGCACTCTCCAATATAAACATCGCCATGGTCGATAATGTGCAAACTCTTATCTGTGCAATAAGTGAGCAGGCGCGCGCGGCGGCGGCACAGTCTTTGCTGAGTCGAGAGTGCTCTCTAAAAAGCGGCAAACTCATTCGATGGTGTCAACAAGCTGTAATACGGCATCCGCACACTTTGTGCTGTTCTGAATGGAACTTTGATCACAATAATTGCGTTTAAATTGTTTGAGAATACGGGGCAGCTAGGGAGCAGTCAGCGTATAACAATAACCAGAATCCAAAGAGATTCGATGCAAGGGAGTAAGCTATGCTTGATAAGAGCTTAGTGTCGGGGAAATCTTTCCGCGATGACAAAAATTTTCCACACGGTTTTAGCCGCAGCGGCAACTTTTCAAGAAACGAATCCGATCTATTAACACGTGCTGGAGCGGTCGCAAATGCGCTTGCTAATGGCACCTTAGAGCCAACATCCAAGGCACAAAAACAACTCTTGGCGGTATGCCGTGGTGAACGAGATGCGAGTACCGAATTCGAGCGAGTTTGGTTGAAGTATGTCGATGCCGTTGGCAGCAAGCGTTGCGTGTTCAGTTTTGCATCAACAGGTAATCTTGCTTCTAGCGAAAGCCGTGTTTACGCGAAGGACTTTCTAGCTTAGGCAGTTCCTTCAAGCCAGATAAAGTGTTGTACGTTGCGGGTTGCGCGAGTTGCGCGATGAGGGTGTTGTTTGTATAGTCGCGCCCTCATCCTCAGTTGTTTTAACGCAGTTTGATACACGCCAATGCAACACTTTTTTTCACATAGCACGGCCGGAATGCAAAACCGCTTTATGGTGTTTGCGTTCGTGTTTGCGGTGCTTGTGCATGTTGTCTTGTTTTTTCTGCTAGATGGGCTTTTCAAGCCGAAAGCCTATGTGGCCGATCAGACTTCCTATCGTGTATCGCTAAATGCACGCGCAGATGACTCGCAAATTACCCCAGACCCCGAGTCAGTCGTTCATATCCCCGCCAGTCAACCTTCGCCAGCAAAGGCAGAGCCTCAAACACTACCTAAAAAAACGATTGAAAAGACCTCGCCAGAGCCGCTAAAAAAGATCGCAAAGGCAGATCAAACGGAAGCTTTAAAACCTGATGTGGAACGCCAAGTACCGCAGCAGCTTGCACAGCCCACTAAGAAAGCGACAGCGAAAAGTGTTCAGCAAATTACCAGCACTGAATTTAAGCAAAGACGCATTAGTCAACCGGAACGAGAAGTCAAAAAGCCGGAGCAAGAAGAACCGGAAGCCAAGAAACGGCAGGTTATTAATGAGCAGGCAAGCGCTGATATCGATGCCAAGCCCAGCGATTCAGCAGATAGCGAGCCGGCTAAACAGGAAGCAGTCGCAGAACAGGCGCAAGCGAATGAAACCCCGGCTGAAGAGCCGCTGCCAAAAGTTCGCGAGCCGCAATTTCAAATAGGCAGCGCAAACAATCCGAAGCCAACCTATCCTCAAAGAGCCATCAACCGTGGGTGGGAAGGTGATGTGGTGCTGGGTGTCCATATCGACGCGGATGGCACTGTCACTTATGTTGAAATTCTTGAATCCAGCAATGTCTCTGCGCTTGATTTTGCTGCGTACTCAACGGTGATGGATAGCTGGCGATTCTCTCCAGCTGATGAGGACGAGCGCGAATTGAGGGGCTACGTTACGGTTCCGATTTCATTTCGGATCAATTAATCGTTGACGAATTCGTCGCATCCTCGTAAAGTCGCACACCTGCTTGAGGTGCTCAATTACCAGTTCATGGTGAGCGAGTGAAACGGGAAGATTGGTGTGAATCCAACGCTGCCCCCGCAACGGTAAGCAAGTAAAGTTTGTCATCCTCGCCACTGTGCATTCAGCATGGGAAGGCCGTCAAACTAGGGTAAATCCCAACTTGTGAGCCCGGAGACCGGCCTGAAGCAAATGTTGTAATATTGCGGAGGGCGATATTCGGGATTGATAACCGTTGTTGTCGCTTTGCGCGTGTTTTCATCTTTCCGATCTCTTTCTCTGCACGTTTGAATATAACGTGAGCTGAGTAATGGTATCCCGACTATCAATATATAGTGCGCTTTTTTTCGCCTGTACGGTGTTGCATGCGAATGAACATGTGCAGCATGAGCAGGTTGTTGTTATTGGTTCGCGCTCGTCTGCTAATGATATTGATGTCGACGTCATCCCAAGCCATGTTACCGTCGTTCAAACTAAAGACTTATCAAGCTCTTATTCCAGCGTTGCTGACGTGCTAAAGGCACAGGCCGGCGTTCAAATCCGTCAACAAGGCGGGATGGGCTCGTATTCTTCACTTAGTATTCGGGGCTCTACGGGTGCTCAGGTCAATGTGTACCTAGATGGCGTGCTTTTAAACAGTGCCCAGGGCGGGGCCGTTGATTTGAGTGAGCTGTTGCTCGATTCCGTAGAGCGCATCGAGATTTATCGTGGGTATGTACCTTTGCAACTTGGCTCTGCCGGAATTGGCGGTGCTGTAAACGTTGTGACCAAGCAATCGAAGCAGACCGGTGGCCATATCAGCTTGACCTATGGCTCTTTCAACTCGAGTAAGTTTGCGGCTTCAAGCAGTATCGTTGCCGAGGACATGCGTTTGCGTGGCAGCGTAGAGCGCGTTTCTTCAGACAACGATTTTGATTTAGTCAATGACAACCAAACTCCGTCAAACCCGCTTGATGATCGCGATGAAACGCGACAGAACGCCCAATACGATCAACTGAGCGCGGCGCTATCGGGAGACTATGCGATACGCCCCGATATGACATTGTCGGGTCTCGCTCAGTATTACGATCGCGCGAAAGGCATCCCCGGTGTCGTCAACGACCCGACCAACAAAGCACAGTTTGATACGGAATTTTTTATGTTTAGTACTGGTTTAGATCACCAGCTAACGAAGGCATGGGATTTGAGTTATCAGCTTGCGCTTAGCCAGCGTGACACATTGTATGACGATACCCAAAACAAAGTCGGTTTGAATGCGAACCTAGAGGCGGCCACGACACAATCAATCGACGCTAAAGTACACGCTCGTCAACGCTTGAAGCAGAGCATCCTTCACTACGAAGTCGCTGCGAATCAAGAGACTTACGACAACCACGATAAGTTGCGAGAGATCCGGTTTGAAGCGCAAAGACAGCAGTATTCGCTCGGCTTGCAGGGCGAATGGTTTAGCCGTGACGATGCGTTTTCAGTGATGGGACAAACCCGGTTTCGAGCTGTGTCGGATGAGACGGATTTACTTACTCAAGATGATCGTTCTGAGCAAAGCTTTGATGCTCAACTCGGGTTGAATTACCAACTGAATCGCTCATTGAAGTTACGCACTAGTCTATCTCGCGATATTCGCCTACCTAGCTTGTACGAATTGTATGGTGATGATGGCAGCGCAATCGGCAATGCGGATCTAGAAGATGAAGTCGCTCTAAATGCAGAAGCTGGATTCCAGTTTTCTTCCACGGCGAGTTTAGCCTCGTTGACTGCGTTTTATCGAGATCTTACCGATGCGATTGTGACGATCTATGACGCCAGAGGAATTGGTAGGGCTGAGAATATCTCCTCGGCGCTTTTGTATGGCTTAGAGTTTGATGGCGAAGTTTCACTCTATGATGCGTGGAAGCTTGGTGCCAAAGGCGCATGGGTAAATTCTGAGGATCGATCTCAAGTTGTGGGTTTTCGCGGAAACCCACTCCCTGGGCAATACGAATATACGAGCGGCTTAGTGAATCAATTTTTGTGGCATTCCTATCTTGCTGAAATCGAATTCGTTTATCGAAATGAGGGTTTCTAC
>NZ_LWFU01000604.1:0-11453 GCF_001635135.1 Oleiphilus sp. HI0080 | reverse complement strand
GCCTATAAAGAGATAGATATACCGATACTTTCGCTTGCTTTTAGCGATGACCTACTCGCTCCGCTCGAAAACATAAATCACCTACTCGGCTTCTTTGAAACCGCCGATTGCACCGTCAAGCAAATCAAACCGAAAGACATAGGCGCAAAGCACATTGGCCATACCGGCTTTTTCAAAGAGAAATTCAAAGACTCGCTCTGGCAAAATACTCTCGGCTTTATAAGCACAAATAAAGTGCACACAGCGACGCCATACACCAAGATTCCATCTGAGCATAAGACTCACAACGAAGAAGCAAGCGCATGAACCAGTATTTAAAAATGTTTGAACAAATGGGACCAGAAGGCTTCTCAGCGGGTGTCGCACAACTTGCTCCTTACTTCTCGACCATCGACCCCTTGGTCACGGAAATAAGACCTGGTTACTGCGAGGCGGTGTTAAAGAACCAGAAAAAAGTACATAACCATCTTGGCTGTATTCATGCCATTGCCATGTGCAATGCCGCTGAACTTGTTGGCGGTATTGCGACCGAAGTTTCGACACCCGATGGCACTCGCTGGATACCAGAAGGCATGAAGGTAGAGTATCTAGTAAAAGCAAAAACAGATTTAGTGGTGAAGTGCGAAGCCGAAGATATCGACTTCACTCAAACCGGCAAGATTGAAGTGCCCGTCGCCGCCTATAACGACGAGGGCGTAAAGTGCTTTACCGCGCTAATTACGATGAATGTAAAAAAAGAGTAGGGTCCCCTCTCGATAAACCAATACTTTTCTCTTTGCGTTTTCCTTAAACAAACGTATTCTATCGCCCCGTTTTACAACAGTGGCTTAAAGCACGCGTACCCCCAAGGAACATCTACTTGGCTGCACATTTTGCGCTCTCTCGATCCGATCACGACAACACTTCAGACGACGCTTTATTTGGCCTAATCGCCAACGATCTTGAACGTCAGGGCTATAGCGTCCGACCGTATGCACTTCCTGAACACTTGAGTAGCACCTTAATGGAACACGCATTCACCATGGCTGAAGAGAATTACGAGCCTGCGGGAATTGGCCGAGGCGAAGCTTTTCTGCACAATGAGTTTGTTCGTACTGATGAAATATGCTGGATCACAGGCGAATCGGATGCGGGTAATCAGTGGCTTAATTGGGCATCCGACCTGCAAGCGTTTTTGAACAGAAAACTATTCCTTGGATTATTCTCATTTGAAAGTCATTTTGCACACTATGCAGAAGGGCAATACTACAAACGCCATGTTGATGCGTTTAAGGGAGAAGCCAACCGCGTGCTCTCTGTGGTCGTCTATTTAAACCCTGGCTGGACCTCACACGATGGTGGCGAGCTTGTACTCTACAAAGACGATCACGATGTAGACGGCACTAAGGTGTTGCCGTTGCTTGGCACGATTGTGACCTTTCTGAGTGAAGAGTTCCCGCATGAGGTATTACCTGCGAAACGCGACAGGCATTCCATTGCAGGCTGGTTCCGGGTTAATACCTCGCAAAACGGGAAGATCGACCCCCCACGTTAAAGCCCTAGCGCAGACAGTATTTTCTGTTTGGTCTGCGCGCCCATCAACCATTGTTGCTCGCCAGTTTGCGTATTGACTACAAGCGTTGCAGGCAAAGCCGCGGGAGAGTCTTCGCCAAAGAGTGGCGCGGGCTCGTTAAGAAGCATGGGCAAATCCAAACCAAACTTATTCGCTTCTGCCAGAAGTTTCTCGCCCTCTAGGCGATCAAAATTAAACGCGTAAACGGCCGCACTTGGATGCTTGTCGAGCGCATTAAGTTCTGGAATTTCCTTTACACAGGGTTTACACCAGCTCGCCCAATAATTCATAAGCACATAAGGAGAATCTATCGCTTCAAAAGGCTGCTCTGTCCCACCGTAAAGCTTGAATATTTTCTCCCGCTTTTCTGGATTTGCTTGGCTCTGTGCACCTACTTCGTCACTACAGCCTTGCACGCAGATGCAAGCAATCATAAGAAGCATTAGATTTATGTTTCTAAAAGAATTTTTTAGGGCAGCACTTATTGTTATCATTCGGCACCATTACGTTATATTCGTATTGAGTCGGTCAACTCGAACCACTCTCTTAGCTAATTTCACGGAATACATAAAAAATGACAGACATTCGTATCTATCACAACCCACGCTGTTCAAAATCTCGTCAAACGCTGGCCCTGATTGAAGAGAAAGGCATCACGCCAGAGATCAAACTCTATCTTCAAGACGTACCTTCTAAAGAGGAAATTGGATCGCTGTTAGCCAAGCTAGAAATTTCTGCGCGGGAGCTCCTTCGCAAAGGTGAGGATGCCTATAAAGAAAAAGGCTTGAAAGATACCTCTCTCAGCGAAGATGCGTTGATCCAAGCAATGGTCGATGCGCCAAAACTCATTGAGCGACCTATAGTCGTTGCGGGCGACAAAGCGATACTCGGCCGCCCACCTGAAAATGTGCTGGATCTCATCTAATGGAAAACGCGCCCTACATTCTGATTTTGTTTTATTCGCGAAACGGTGCGACCGAGAACATGGCGCATCAGATTGCCCGTGGAGTTGAGTCGGTTTCCGGTATCGAAGCTCGCATTCGCACCGTACCGGCTGTTTCCGCGGAATGCGAGCAAGTCGCACCGGCCGTTCCGAGCGAGGGCGCGGTTTACTGCACAAAAGAAGATCTTGAACATTGTAGTGGCCTGGCGTTGGGCAGCCCTACCCGCTTCGGTAATATGGCAGCACCTCTAAAGTATTTTTTAGACGGCACGAGCGGCTTATGGATGCAAGGTGCTTTATCGGGCAAACCTGCCAGCGTTTTCACGTCTACCGGTTCGATGCATGGCGGCCAAGAGAGTACTTTACTGTCAATGATGATTCCGTTGATGCACCACGGCATGGTGATCGCAGGCTTACCATATACCGAGAAAGCCTTGCACGAAACATCCACCGGCGGCACACCTTACGGACCATCGCACACCGAAATGAACAGCGACTCAAAACTCAGTGAGCATGAGAGCACTCTCTGCCAAGCGATGGGAAAGCGCCTTGCGCAGCTCGCTCTAAAGCTCTCCTAGTTGCTTTAAACGCACGTGCTTCTGAGCACCTAGTGACACTATTTTTTCTATCAAAAGGCCATCTTCAATATGACAAACACAGCATCTGAACCAAACGCATCGCTTTGTATAAAAAGCGAACGCGCCGCGCTTACAACAAAAGTGGCGTATTTTGTTTTGCTCGCGGCTCTGGCTTTTTCGTCCTTTGTGCCCGGTCCGCCTGAAGGCGTGTCTATCTTTCTGGTACTTGGGGTGAAATTTATCCCTTTGCTGATTGTACTTCCTGGCCTACTCTTAAATAAGTTACGGTCTTACGTTTGGCTTTGCTTTATCGTGCTGTTCTATTTCACGCGCGCTTTTGTCGATGCTTACATGCGTGACGAAAGTGTTTGGGTTGACAGTTTTATCACCCTCACCACAATCGTCGTGTTTATGGCAGCCATGTATTTTGTAAAATGGCAAAAAATGCTGGGCAAAGCACTATAAGACCTCAATATTTACCTCGAAGTAAACAACGAGCAGGAACACTACGTGCAGCAACGCGCAGCCTCTTTTATTCTTGATTTTAGCCGCACCGTCAATCAATTGATCGACGATGGCATTCTGGCAAAAGAAGACGCGGACAAGCTACTAAGCTCACCTCGCGGTCAAAAGCACGTTCAACTGCATCCGCTTGAGATCGTCGCAGGAGCGAGCCTAGACGCCCAGAACGGTGGCGTAAAAGTCGATATGCCCTTCTTGCTCGACTGGCTAAGCGATTGGTCGGGACAAGATATCTACAACATTGATCCGCTCAAAGTCGATTCTTTAAAAACCTCCCAAGTCATGTCGTTCGCTTTCGCCCAGCGCCACCAAATTTTGGCTGTTGAGGTCACTGCGAGCGAAGTTGTAATTGCCAGTGCGCAGCCATTTTCAAACGATTGGGAAAACGATCTAAAACACGTTCTGAAAAAAGAGATCCGCCGTGTTGTTGCAGACCCTTCTGACCTCAGACGCTTCACCGTCGAGTTTTATGAACTCGCCAAATCGGTAAACAAAGCGGGCGTTGATTCAGACCAAAGCGGCTATACGCAGAACTTTGAACAGATGTTGGAGCTTGGCGGCAACAACACGAACCCAGATGCGAACGACCAACACATCGTGAACATTGTGGACTGGTTGCTGCAATACGCGTATGACCAACGTGCAAGCGATATACATCTTGAGCCACGTCGAGAAATCGTGAATATGCGATTTCGAATTGACGGCGTGTTGCATCCTGTTTACGAGTTTCCTGCAAAAGTCGGGATAGCGGTCACGAGTCGGCTGAAGATTTTAGGCCGCTTAAACGTAGCCGAAAAACGCAAGCCACAAGACGGTCGCATTAAGACCAAAAACGCTGACAGCAAAGAGATAGAGTTACGCTTATCCACCCTACCTACCGCTTTCGGCGAAAAGCTGGTCATGCGTATTTTCGACCCGCAGGTACTGCAAAGCACCTTTGCCGATCTTGGTTTTGCTAATGAAGATCTAAATCGTTGGCGAGCAATGACCAAACAACCTTACGGCATTGTGCTGGTAACAGGCCCGACAGGCTCCGGTAAAACCACTACGCTTTACTCCACGCTACGTGAGCTTGCAACGCAAGAAGTGAACGTCAGTACTGTCGAAGACCCAATTGAAATGATCGAGCCTGCGTTTAATCAAATGCAGGTTCAAAACAACATTGATCTGGGCTTTGCTGACGGTTTAAAAGCACTTATGCGACAAGATCCGGACATCATCATGGTTGGCGAGATTCGAGATCTCGAAACTGCCGAGATGGCTGTGCAGGCTGCATTAACCGGCCATTTGGTGCTCTCCACCTTGCACACTAACGACGCGCCGAGCTCCGTCAGCCGTCTGCTTGAACTCGGCATTCCACCTTATTTAATTCGCGCGACCTTACTCGGGGTGATGGCGCAAAGGCTTGTGCGTACGTTGTGCCCTAACTGCAAGACCAAGACCAAACTTGACGCAACAGCGTGGGCAGAACTGACCGCGCCATGGAAGACCAGTCAGCCGAAAAGCGCTTGTAAACCTGTTGGATGTTTGGAGTGCAGAAACACCGGATATAGAGGCCGTGCAGGCGTTTACGAAGTTATGCCGCTTAGTGAGCAAATGAAAGCGCTCATCCATGATCAAACCAATATCATGGAATTGCGTAAACTTGCGATTAAAGAAGGCATGCAATCGCTCCGGCTTAGCGGTGCACATAAAGTCGCTAGCGGACAGACAACGATCGAAGAGGTTTTGCGCGTCACTCCGGCAAGTCTCAGTCGCTGAACAGACTATTCCACGCCCCTATCCAGAATACAGAACAATTCTCCTTGAAGAGCTCCCTGCGCTGCGCGTACTCTGTGCGCACGCTGGAAAAGAATATCAACAAGGAGAAATACAGCATGCCTTTGACTATCAAATCTACGTTTGCCGCTTTTTTACTGCTCGTATCGGGTCTACTAACAAGCCAGATCGCGCTTGCTGAAACACCTGAAGAAAAAGGGCTCGCCATTGCCATTGAGATGGACAAGCGCAATACGGGCTGGAAAGATTCCACTGCGGACATGATCATGACGCTGCGTAATAAGCAGGGGGAAGAAAGTATTCGCTCTTTGCGGGTACGAAGCTTGGAAGTGGAAGATGATGGCGACAAAAGTATGACCATCTTTGACGAGCCAAAAGATGTTCGCGGTACGGCCTTGCTTACCTTCTCGCACAAAGTCGATGCTGACGATCAATGGCTTTATCTCCCAGCTTTAAAGCGCGTTAAGCGCATTGCTTCACGAAACAAGTCAGGTCCGTTTATGGGCAGCGAATTCGCATTTGAAGATCTCAGTTCGCAGGAAGTCGAGAAGTACAGCTACACGCATCTTCGCGATGAGGCATGCGGAGAATTGCAGTGTTTTGTTGTCGAGCGCATCCCCACCGATAAGTACTCCGGCTACACCAAGCAAATCACATGGATTGATCAAGAGGAGTATCGCGCCATTAAAATCGAGTTTTATGATCGCAAGAAGTCTCTGCTAAAGACACTCGACTTTGAAGGCTATGAACAATATCTCGATCAATACTGGCGACCGGCATTAATGAAAATGGATAACCACCAAACGGGCAAGAGTACGGATTTGGCTTGGTCCAACTATCAGTTTCAAACGGGTCTGGAAGATGGCGACTTTACGAAAAATAGCCTAAAACGCGCAAAATAGTCGCCTAGGCTTGATGCATAAAAAACGCGTATTTCAGGGTGATGCAATCTTTCGCCCTGAAGTACTGCCATCGAGCTCTCAGCCATGGCTTGCCAAACTGCTTAATGAACCTCCAGATCCTGACCGACCGGTCATCACTTTTCAAAATCGTGTTAAACTGCGCAGCTGCTTCTCTTCAGCCAGCGATTGAGTCGCCGCAATGTGACCTAGACGCAAGAACCTGAACGCAAGATCACTATTCTTAAGCAACTTACAAAAAAGACAGGACAAGTCGAACCAATGCAAACCTTTCATGCCCCTCACCGAGTTCTCATGGGCCCTGGCCCTTCCGATGTTTCTCCTCGAGTATTAAAAGCTCTTGGACAACCAACCATCGGCCATCTTGACCCAGCGTTTGTCGCTCTAATGGATGAGATCAAAGAACTGCTGCAATATGCGTTCATGACGAAAAACAGGCTGACTATTCCTGTATCAGCGCCAGGCTCAGCGGGTATGGAAACATGCTTTATGAACATGGTTGATCCCAATGACCACATATTGGTTTGCATCAACGGTGTTTTTGGTGGCCGTATGGCCGAGGTCGCAAAACGTGCCGGTGCCAAAGTGACGACGCTTGATTTTGAATGGGGCACGGCCGTGAGTCCGGCAAAAGTGGATGAAGCGCTTGCTGCGGATAGTTCAATATCGATGCTGGCCTTCGTGCATGCAGAGACATCAACAGGCGTTCGATCAGATGCAAAAGAGCTATGCGAGATTGCTCGTAAACATAACTGTCTTACCATCGTTGATGCGGTGACGTCACTGGCAGGTATTGAGCTGCGAGTCGATGATTGGGGCATTGATGCCATCTACTCAGGCACACAGAAGTGTTTGTCTTGTGTACCTGGCATATCGCCAGTGAGCTTCAGCGAAAAAGCCGTTGAGAAAATCCAAAACCGTACACATACCAACGACTCATGGTTTCTGGATCTGAAGCTCGTAATGGCTTACTGGGAACAAAGTGAAGCGCAGCCCAAGCGGGCCTATCACCACACGGCACCGGTAAACAGCTTGTATGCGCTGCACGAATCGTTGGTCATGGTGCGTGAAGAAGGTTTAGAAAATGCCTGGGCGCGTCATGCGAAGCACCACAAAGCCTTAGTTGCAGGCTTGAGCGTGCTTGGCATTGAAATGATCGTAGACGAAGCACACCGCTTACCAGAGCTGAACACCGTCAAGATTCCAGAAGGTGCAGACGACGCTGCAGTGCGCGGTGCCTTACTTGAGCAGTTTGATCTGGAGATTGGCGCAGGGCTTGGAAAGTTTGCAGGCAATGCCTGGCGTATCGGTCTGATGGGCAGCGCATGTAAACGTGAGAACGTCGAGCTTTGCATCTCTGCGCTTGCCAGCGTACTGAATGAACAAGGCTATTCTTGTGATGGCGAAGCGGCCATCGCAGCAGTTGCAGAAAGCTACGCTTAAACCTCTGCAACAAAGTATACTCGAGGGCAGCGTAAAGTCTGCGTTGCCCTCATTCTTTTAAGGAGGATATTGTGACAAAACAGCTCCTTGTTATTGCTCATGCCCCCTCTAAAAACACTCAAGCTCTGCTACAAGCTATTGAGGAAGGCACTCAGACAGCCTCTATCACAACCGTCATAAAGAGCCCTTTTGAGAGCACGGCGCAAGATGCGTTAGATGCCGATGCCATCCTCTTGTTCACCCCCGAAAACCTTGGATATATGTCTGGCGCCATGAAAGATTTTTTCGATCGCACATACTACGACGTGCTCGAAGAAAAGCAGGGCATGCCAGTCGCGGCAATTGTCCGTGCAGGTAACGATGGCACCGGCACCGTTCGAGCACTTCAAACAATTACTACTGGCCTTCGTTGGCGCTGGGTTCAAGAACCTCTTGTATTAAAAGGTGAGTTTGATCATCGCTTTTTAACCGAAGCCAAAGAACTTACCGAAGCCATAGCCGTCGCACTTGAAGAAGGGATGATCTAATGGTGACAAGCTAACTATCCCTGCTAGCGCTTATTTCGGATGCGCTCTGTGTGACCGCATATACAGGCTGAACATACAGAATAGAATTTAAGCAACCAAGTGGTTACGATAAGATCACGAGTAGAAACAACAAAGATCGGAAGTGAAGGAGATCTGCCATGACAAGACTACGCTCTATTAAGAAGACGCTTCAAACCACCACTTCGATTGCATTATTAGTGCCCCTCCTAAGCGCATGTGGCAGCAGTAGCAGCTCAACAGAAACCGGCACTCTTTCTTTAGGTATTACAGATGGTCCGGTTGAAAATGCCTCTGAAGTGAATGTAACCATTTCGTCCATCGAGCTAAAAGGTGCTGAAGACAAAGTCATCACGCTTGACCCGCCTCAGTCTTTCAATCTTCTGGACTATCAAGGCGATGCTCAATTGGTGCTTTTTGAAGACCACACGCTTGTCGCAGGCGACTATCAATGGATGCGTTTAGGTGTCGATGATTCAAGTATCCGAATTGGTAATGGCCCTCTATTCCCGCTTGAGATTCCTAGCGCAGATAAAACAGGTCTTAAACTTCAAAGAGGCTTTACCATTGGCGCCGGCAGCAGCAATAGCTTTACGGTTGATTTTGATTTGCGTAAATCTGTAACGCTGGCGAATGGCAATTACAAGTTACGCCCTACCTTGCGACTGGTCGATAACCTCGAAGCAGGCGCGTTACAAGGCACTGTCGCGGATAACCTTGTTGAAGATGTTAATTGCATCAATAACGGCCCTAATAACGATATGGGCAATGCGGTTTATTTGTTCACTGGCGAAGATGCAACGATTCAGGATCTGCAGGGAAATGCAGGTGATCCACTTGCTTCTGCGACAGTGACCTATAACAACGACACATCAAACTACGAGTTTGAGCTTGGATTTATCCCAGCGGGCCCCTATACGGCGGCGTTCACCTGCGATGCGTCTATCGACATCAACGATGACAACGAATTCGCCTCAATGATCTTTTCAAATAGCTATAACGTCAGCATCGTTTCCAAACAAACAACTACGCTGACAATAGAGAACTAAATCCTTTTAGAATAGATCGCTTAAAAGACCAAGTCCTCATCATGATGCTTGGTGATATGGACTTGGTTACGGTGGATATCGCTAGCAAATTGATGCAACGAATCAACGCAAATCAGAAAGCTACGAGGCTTTTTTTACCGTATACCTCCGACACAAGACAGCGCAGTAGAAGCATATGAAAGTAAGCATCATAGGTGGCGGCCCTGCTGGTTTGTATTGCGCGATCGCAATTAGACAAGTCCTACCTACTGCGAGGGTAAAAGTATACGAAGCAGAAAACGAGACTGTGAATTCACTGGGCCTCGGCTATGTGCTCCAGAGCTTGCATCTAGATCTACTTCGAAAGGTCGATGCTGAGTTCATGAACTCAATTTTTCAAGGCACACCGCCACCGAAGCTTCGACGCGCATCGGTTCGCGTTGATGACCATATCCAAGACAAACCTTTCGAGCTTGGATACACAGTCACCCGACATCAGCTAATGCGCTACTTACGTACACAGGCTCTGAGCTGTGGCGTACGCATCATTGAGAAAAAGATAGAACTAAAGCATGTATCGCGTCTAAAAAGTAGTAGCGATCTACTCATCGCTGCCGATGGCGTGAGCAGCCTGGTTCGCAAACGCTATACGAGCGAACTCGATGCCAAATCGACCTCGGCAAACATCCGCTTTTGCTGGTACTTCAATGAATCCCCAAGCATCGACCATAAACCCAAGTTCTGGGCGGTATCCACAAAGCATGGCGTGATTCAAATGATCACATACCCTCAGTCCGACCACCGTCAAATCGTTATTATGGAGATGACAGAAGCGTGTTATTTAAATGGCGATTTTGAAAGTAAAACACCCGAAGAAATCGCAAATTTTCTGAGTAAAGAACTCAGCCTGGAAGACGAACCATTCCATCTCGAAACAGGAAATTTGCCTTGGATGCCGTTCGCACAGAACAGCGTAGAGAAACTATATACAGACAACGTTGCCTTTGTCGGCGAGTCTGCATTCTCTTTTCACTACGGGTTTGGCTGGGGGTTGGCAACCGCCTTTACGATGGGCTACATTCTTGCACGTTCACTCGCATCACACCCTATGCCGCAAGCGCTTGATGTCTTTCAAAATGGCGCAACGCTAGCTCTCGCCAAACCAGTAACGAAATCTCTTGAAGCAATTAAGTGGATGGAAGGCATTGATCAGCATTTTGTCGACACGCCTAACGCAGAGCTTGTTGATCATTACCTGCAACGACATAAATACCGAAAACTTTTGAAAAGCCAACAAACCTAGGCAAATCACTGCTGATCTAGTTGCACCAATACTGCCATTCCCATCTAATATAAGCTTACCTGCAAATCAAAGAGAACGTCTGTGTTCATTCCTAAAGTATTTAAAGTCGATTGTCGTGATCAAATGTTCGCACTGATCAAAGAGCACCCGCTTGCTACGCTCGTATGCAATACCAAAGCAGGTTTGGAGGCTAATCACCTACCCATGCTCGTTGAAGAACGCGATGGGAAGATCTTGCTTATTGGCCACATTGCGAAGGCGAACCCACTGCACCAAAACATAGCGAACGGCACTAAGGTATTAGTCACCTTTCAGGGCCCACAAGCCTATATATCTGCAAGTTACTACCCCAACAAACAGCGTGACCATAAAATTGTACCAACGTGGAATTACACCGCCGTCCATGTAAGCGGAACGCTTGAATTTACGCACAACAAAGAAGAACTTCTCGCTATCGTTGATACACTTACGCAAGCGCAAGAACAAAGCCGAAAACAGCCCTGGAAGGTCAGCGATGCTCCCCGAGAGTATATTGACCGAATGCTTAATGCCATTGTTGGTATACGCGTAAGCGTCGACGAAATGCAGGGCAAATGGAAAGTCAGCCAGAATCAAAGCGGTGAAAACCGACAAGGAGTGATCAAAGCTTTGGGAAAAGAAGGAAATCAAGCAATGGCCCAAACTGTAGCGCTCAAATCTTCAGAAAGCTAAGCCCCAAATTTAGAGACCAATAAATGTTTGAAGTCTTAATTTTAGCGGTTGCACTGAGCATGGACGCATTTGCCGTTTCCATCGGCCTTGGCTCGAAGCATGAGCAGAGAACCTCTGCTCTCGCAGTTA
>NZ_LWFU01000603.1:0-33760 GCF_001635135.1 Oleiphilus sp. HI0080 | reverse complement strand
GACTCGTTCGCTTGATACCTAAGGAGTTTTTAGTAGACGCACACCACTGGCTGATTCTTCATGGTCGATACACCTGTGTTGCACGCAAACCACGCTGTCAAAGCTGCATCATTGAGGATTTATGCGAGTTTAAAGAGAAAACCGGGGAATAAAAAACCGCCCGATGAACAAGTCAGCGGGCGGTTTCAATAACGAAAATTTGCTTACTTGAAGAGCATGTCGCCACTAAGACCCTGCTTCTCCAAAATGTCGCGCAGACGCTTCAAAGCCTCTACTTGAATCTGGCGTACACGCTCGCGCGTTAAACCAATTTCACTACCGACTTCTTCCAAAGTACTCATTTTATAACCGCGCAATCCAAAGCGACGAGAGAGCACTTCCTGCTGCTTGCCTGAAAGCTGATCTAACCAGCCATCAATCGAGCCTTGAAGGTCATTGTCTTGCAAAATCTCTGCGGGATCAGCCGCACTTTCGTCTGCGACAGTATCTAGAAGAGATTTATCTCCGTTTACACCGATTGGCGTATCTACCGAAGCAACTCGCTCGTTCAAGCCGAGCATTTTCTTAACATCAGCAACAGGCTTGTCAAGTAAGTCTGCAATTTCCTCGGCTGAAGGCTCATGATCGAGTTTTTGAGTAAGCTCACGAGCTGCTCGAAGATAAAGGTTTAGCTCTTTCACAACATGAATAGGCAAACGGATTGTTCGCGTCTGATTCATGATCGCGCGCTCAATTGTCTGACGAATCCACCAAGTCGCATACGTAGAGAAACGGAAGCCTCGCTCCGGATCAAACTTTTCTACAGCGCGAATCAAGCCTAGATTCCCTTCCTCAATCAAATCGAGGAGAGTTAGGCCACGGTTGACGTAACGTCGAGCAATCTTCACTACCAAGCGCAAGTTACTTTCAATCATGCGCTTGCGACCAGCTTCATCACCCTTCTGAGCAAGTCGCGCAAAATGCACCTCTTCTTCCGCACTCAAAAGCGGAGAAAAGCCGATTTCGTTCAAATACATTTGCGTTGCATCTAGTTGACGAGGAGCTGAAGACTCTCGCGAACTGGTGCGTCGGCTATCTATAGATGTGACGACGGAAGCCATATCCGGCTCGTCACTCACTGAATTGGTTTCCGCATTAGACTCGTAATCTAGTGCATCTGAATCAAATAAAACGTCTCTTTCTGCTGCCATCGTGCTATCTCCGCTTTTTATTGTCTATTCCGATTCCATCGAAATAACCTAGCTGTCTTCTGTACCTGATTGATCAGGCTGTTTTATCTATGTGGCAAATAGTTTTCCGGGTTTACCGGTTGGCCGTCCTTGCGAATTTCAAAGTGGAGCAGCGGCTTTTGACCTTTTCGTCCCATCCTTGCTATTCGTTGGCCTAAGCGGACTTTCTCGCCCTCTTTGACCAAAATGACCTCATTATGCCCATAGGCACTTAGGTAACGCTCGCTGTGGTTGATGATAATCAAGTTTCCATAACCCAGTAATCCGTTCCCTGCGTAGACAACTTCTCCTGAAGCCGCTGCGCGAATCTCATCACCTTCGGTACCCCCGATATCAATTCCTTTATTGATATTCCGATTGCGTGAGTTCACAGAATACTTGGCAAGTATCAGGCCAACATGTGGCCACCCCCATGTTATGTTATTGGAAATACTAGGTTTTTTATTGTTTGTACTTTTGTTACCAGAAACGGCCTGCGATTTACGTTTTGTTACATTGCTCGAGGACTTAACGCTTTTAGATGATCCAGAAGGCCGAGAACGATAAGAGTTCTCGTCCACCTCCAAGTTAATTCTTTGTCCGACAGTAAGTACATAAGGCGAGCGGATGTTGTTAGCACTTGCTAACTCTTTATAGTCACGTCCATAGCGCCAAGCGATGTTGTAGAGCGTCTCGCCAGATTGAACAATGTGCGCACCGAAATAGACAGGGGGATTGAAGTCGCGATTGTAGTAGATGTCTGGCGATGTGCACGCAGTTAATAGAAAAACGAGCAATATACATTTCGTTACATTAGCCGCAACACAATGCTTAGTGACACTTTTTTGAACTCTTGTAGGTGTAAAAGGGTTCAATATTCTGACCTCTGAAACTCACAAAAAGCACTAAAAAAAGATTTTATCATTCGCTTTAGATCTATAAAGCTCGATGCTTTATTAGGACTACAGCGTAAACCTCTATTATTAAACGACTTTTTTAAATTGAAAATAATTGAAAAAATGTTACCTAATGACTCACGCGTTCCCATTGGTAACACTAGTGCCCGAAGAGGCATCGACCAATCTCGCTATGTATGTAACGCCGGTGATCACGATAAATCCAATGCCAAACCACAGCGCCGCACTAAGAAGCTCCGGAGCAGCCCCTGTTAACTCGGCGTACCCGGAAGGAAGCACGCTCATTTGATCGAGAGGAACACTTTCTCCCTTACTATTTAAACGATAACTAATTGTGTACTTCCACGGCCAAACCTTATCAATAGACCCCAGCATTAACCCAAGCAAAAAACACAGAGTCATACCTTTATAGCGCTCAAGCATCCATGAAATAAGCCTCGCTACAAAAAGTAAGCTTAGACAACAGCCAAGCGCAAATACAGATAACACTGCTAGGTCTACATTTTTGATCGAGCCTATAATGTAGCTATAGGTTCCGATTAGAAGTAACAAAAAGCTGCCAGAAATCCCAGGCAAAATCATCGCACAAATGGCAATCGCTCCTGAGAGAAAAGCGCCTGTGAACGTATGTGGGAGACTGAACAAACTAGAACTACCCAATAGCACCGCAACAACGACACCCACGCCAAGCATGATGAATCTGCTTGCAGGCCATGCTTTTATTTCAAAACCGATCAAAATAGCTGACGCGATGATCAAACCACTAAAGAATGACCAGATTTGAATTGGGTGCGCCTCAAGGGCGAATGAAATTAACGAAGCAAACAGAAAAACGCTACTTAGAATGCCGAATAGCAAGGTCGATACGAAAACGATATCAGCTTCTGCCAAAAATCGTTTCGTGCTGCGGTGTCTTATAAAGGCAAGAAGAGCGGGCAGAAAGTGGCTAATCGCCTCTAACAAGCGCTCATAAATACCGGTTACAAATGCAATAGTGCCACCAGAAACGCCTGGCACAATATCTGCCGCACCCATCATCATTCCGCGCAAATAAACCCAAAACCAAGTCATTTGCGAACCATCCTAGCGCACAACTCCAGGAAGGAATGGCACGAACATAACCGGCTCGATCACATCCTTTATAAATTGCTCTCCTCGACGAGTGATGATCGTCAGATGTTGCTGCACATCACCAAGAGGCACAATCATTTTTCCTCCATCTTTTAGCTGCCTTAATAGCTCAATAGGTATTTCCTTTGGCGCAGCGGTCACCATAATGGCATCAAATGGCGCCTGCTCTGGCCAACCAATCCCTCCATCAGCATGTCGACTATAAATGTTTCGATAGTTAAGGCGCTGGAAACGCTCTTTCGCCTTGGCTAAAAGTGGAGAGATTCGTTCGACGGTATAAAGCTCAACCACGAGCTGAGATAAAATAGCCGCTTGATAGCCAGATCCGGTTCCCAACTCCAGTACTCGGCGAGGCGAGCTCTCCAGCAACAGCTCGGTCATTCTCGCTACAATATACGGCTGAGAAATCGTTTGGTTATGACCAATCGGAAGCGCGGTATCTTCATAGGATCGGTGAGAGAGCGCCTCATCGAGAAAAATATGGCGAGGCGTATCCGCGATCGCAGATAAAACACCTTCACTTTGTATCCCTTTCTCCCGCAATCGCTGTAAGAGTCGCATGCGCGTCCTGCGGGAAGTCATGCCGATACCTTCGATGCTCTGTTCCGCCATGATCACTGCGCTCCGTCGAGCCAGCGTTGAAGATCTGGCAACGCACTATGGCGAGTCATATCCACCTGAATAGGCGTAATTGAGACAAAGGCATGTGCAACCGCATGAAAATCGGTCCCTGGGCCGGCATCATCGCCTTCTCCAGCAACTGAGATCCAGAGCCGCTCCTTACCTCTAGGGTCAGAAAACTGCTCTGGAGGCTGGCCTTTTGCTCGATGTCCGAGTCGTGTAATTTGCATTCCCTTGAGTTGCTCATAGGGTAAATCGGGCACATTGACGTTGAGAATGGTCCGGGGTGGCAGGTTTTGAACTTCCGGTTTTTCAAGGATGTCACGAACTACGCGTGCCGCTGTTTCAAAATGCCCATGCCCACGACTTGCCAAAGAAACGGCAATCGCGGGCTTGTCTAAAAATCGCCCTTCTATGGCAGCCGCAACGGTACCCGAATACAGAACATCGTCACCCAGATTCTCATGTGTGTTAATACCGGAAACAACACGCTCAACTTCACCATCATATAGTGCAGTCAGACCAACATGCACGCTGTCAGTGGGTGTGCCATCGACACATTGAAAACCATTACGCAAGGTGGTCACTTTCAAGGGTCGAGCAAGAGTAAGTGACCCACTTGCGCCACTGTGATCTCTATCTGGCGCAACCACTCTAATTTCGGCTATTTTCGCCAGCTCATCCGCCAGAATATGCAGCCCCTCAGCATTTACACCATCATCATTTGAAAGCAGTAATTTCATGTTCGTTGTTACTTCACAGATCTGATTTGTATCGAGAAGAACCATCCTCTACCGCAACAAACTCAGCCAGCAGACTGGTCGCAAAGGCGCCGGTTCCCAACTCAAAAGACAAGACAAGCAAGTCGTCCTTAACTTCCCAACTTAAGTTTTCTGCACGCATTCTATATGGGCGCCTTGCCAAGGTCATGCGATTCTTGTGCAAGCCAGCGACCAATTCCGTAAAGCGATCAAAGAAAGCGTCTTCATCCGGAGTTATTGGCGCCACACCTTCGACAGGGTCACCATAGAGTGGCCCTTCGCCGTCCAGCCATGTGCCCTCTTTC
Organism: Oleiphilus sp. HI0080; assembly: GCF_001635135.1. Taxonomy (NCBI): domain Bacteria; kingdom Pseudomonadati; phylum Pseudomonadota; class Gammaproteobacteria; order Oceanospirillales; family Oleiphilaceae; genus Oleiphilus; species Oleiphilus sp. HI0080. Next base: position 28,817 of record NZ_LWFU01000603.1, on the reverse strand, counting down.
ACTTTATCCGAAAGCATGAGGTTAAACAGATAAGACCTCGCGGCGGAAAGATAGAACGAACGTTGCGAACGCGAAACTTTAATTTCTCCTCGAAACCATTGTTTTGCGCGCTCTAAGTTCTGAGATTCACGACCAAATCGCTGAACCCCAAAGTAGTTTGGATACCCCCTACTTTTTATATCGGACAACGTATCCACAAGCGACAATGGGTTCGATAATCCCCTTACAGTGATGCGAAAGGCGTTGCCGCGATGCTCGCCGCGCCTTAATTTTCGCATATGGCGACCTGACTTTATGAGCCTTACACCTTCGATGCCTTCTAGTAAGCGCAAATCCTCAAAATGCTGGTTTCGCACATATATGCTGAACCACTGCCGGGTAACCGCCCAACGATCTTTAAGGCCTGAAAAACCAACATCCATCGGACGGACCTTGAAGACGCTCGCAAGCTGCTTTGCTACATACTCCGTATTTTGGCCTACCTTCTCGACAAATAAATACAGGTGCTCACCGTCTCCAGACAACGCCAGATCTAGTAGCTCCTCTACATAAAAATCTTCCGGCTGAAGCTTAATCACACCGTTCATCAATGGCCGCGCGTTAGCGCGGCACAAGTCTGGTAAACTCATTGACCACCAACCAGCAGAGTGCTCGCCTGACAAGCAATCCCTTCTTTGCGACCGGTGAATCCTAATTTCTCGGTGGTCGTCGCTTTGACGCTCACCCGCTCAATGGGCAATTCAAGATCTTCTGCAATAGCAGACCGCATTGCCTCGATATGCGGTGCCATCTTCGGCGCCTGAGCAATAATGGTAGAATCAATATTCTGCACCTTAAATCCATTCTCACGCACAAGACAAAAAACACCCCGAAGCAGTGCCCGGCTATCGGCGCCCTCCCATTCAGGGTCTGTGTCAGGAAAGTGATGACCTATGTCACCCAAAGCAAGCGCTCCAAGCAAGGCATCACATATAGCATGTAACAGAACATCACCATCGGAATGCGCTTTTAAGCCTTGATTATGCGGAATCTTTACGCCACCTAAGGTAATCGAATCTCCATCCTCAAAAGCATGGACATCATATCCACTGCCAATTCGTATATCGCTCATATCATTTACGTTCTCTGATATATTTTTAAGCCTCGACTTTTCGCGAATCACACCCCGCTCGACAACCATGAGGTCTTCAGGATGAGTCACTTTAATATTGGTCCCTTTTCCTTGCACTAGTCGCGGGGTAAGGCCTGACTGCTCTATTGCCGAAGACTCATCCGTAATTTCCCAATCGTGCGCTATCCCCTTGCTCAGGGCTTCGACAAGTAGTGAGTGACGGAACACCTGCGGAGTTTGTGCCCTCCATAGAGAAGAGCGGTCTACGGTCGTCAGCTCGCCTTCAAGGCTCGCTATCTTCATCGTGTCAGTACAAGGCAATACGAGCAATGCACCAATATCGGTCTGAAGAAGAGTATCTTCCAGTTCATGAATTTCGCTGCTCGATATAAGTGGACGAGCCGCATCATGCACCCATATCCAGTCATCTTTCGAGGCTTGTGAGGCAAGAGCTTTCAACCCAGCAAGCACTGTTTCTGCCCTTTCCGTGCCGCCAATATAAGAGGTTATCGGTGTCTCGCACTCAATCGTAAGAGAGGCAAAGTACTGATCATCAGGGTGAAGACCAATAAATACTCCGTCAAAACGCTTCGCAGAAGCCATCGCCTCAATCGTCGTTTGCAGAATGCTCTTCTCGTGAATTTTCAGATATTGTTTTGGTAGGTCAGCGGCCATTCGTGATCCAATGCCCGCTGCTGGAATGATAAGCCAGTGTTTCGGCTCAGGGTTGCCTATCGCCATGTAGATGCTTTCGCTAATGATCGTTAAGATTGACCACCATAAAGAAGGTCTCATTTCGACCAATCATACCAAGATCAAGACGCGCGCGCTCTTCAATCACGTCAAAGCCCTTTTTCAGGTTTGTTACTTTTGCATCAAGGCGTCCATTACGCTGCTCAAGCACAGTATTTTGCGCTTGCAAGACCTCTACTTGGTCCTGCAATTGCCAAACTTCCATTATGCCGCCTTCCCCGACCCATAACCGCGCCTGTAGCGCGATTGTCGCTAGCAACAAGAATCCCCACAACAACTTCATTTTGGAACTCGATAATAATCTTAAATAGGTGAACAGAAAATCTTAAGTATTAGTTCAGACTAGCCCACACCTTTAAATACCGCTAACCCGTTTTGAACTCTAAAACATGTCGATATTGACATAATTTTGTACTGGCCAAAGCAAAAAAAAGGGCTATACAGCCCTTTTTAAAGCAACAATCTGGCTCGGCTTATTGCCCCTTAATCTCCGAGCGACCTTTATATGGCGCCTTTGAGCCAAGCTGCTCTTCAATTCGCAGCAAACGGTTGTATTTCGCAACCCGATCAGAGCGACATAGCGAGCCAGTTTTGATCTGACCAGCGCACGTGCCTACCGCTAGATCAGCGATCGTGGTGTCTTCTGTTTCGCCCGAACGATGCGAGATCACAGCCGTGTAACCTGCGTCTTTCGCCATCTGGATCGCATCCAGGGTCTCACTCAAACTACCGATCTGGTTAAACTTGATAAGAATCGAGTTTGCGATGCTCTTATCGATGCCTTCCTGAAGAATCTTGGTATTTGTAACGAACAAGTCATCACCAACCAATTGCACTTTATCGCCCAGACGTTCCGTCTGATACTTCCAGCCATCCCAATCTGACTCATCTTGACCATCTTCAATCGATACGATCGGGTAAGCGTCACACAAATCTGCAAGGTAGTCGCTAAAGCCTTCGGCAGTAAACACTTTGCCTTCGCCACTCAGATCGTATTTTCCGTCTTTAAAAAATTCAGACGATGCACAGTCTAAAGCCAGCGTAATATCGTCGCCCAGCGTATAACCTGCATCAGCAACCGCCGTCTTGATCACAGCGAGCGCATCTGCGTTGGACGCAAGGTTCGGCGCAAAACCACCTTCATCACCTACAGCCGTATTCAAACCCTGCGCTTTCAACACTTTCTTCAACGCATGGAAGATCTCAGCACCTGCTCGCAATGCTTCAGCAAAACTTGGCGCAGAAACTGGTTGAACCATGAATTCCTGAATATCGACGTTATTATCCGCGTGTTCACCACCATTAAGGATATTCATCATCGGAACTGGCATGGAGTATTGGCCCGCCGTGCCATTTATCTCAGCGATATGCTCGTATAGCTCTACACCTTTCGCTTGTGCGGCAGCTTTTGCTGCGGCCAACGAAACCGCCAAAATTGCGTTGGCGCCTAGATTAGCTTTATTCTCAGTGCCATCAAGATCAATCATAATCTGATCAAGCGCGCGCTGTTCCGTTACGTCTTTACCAATTAGCGCTTCGCGAATATCACTATTGATGCCCGCGACCGCCTTCAATACGCCTTTACCTAGGTAACGAGACTTATCGCCGTCACGCAGTTCGAGTGCTTCACGAGAGCCAGTTGACGCACCGGATGGTGCACAGGCTGTCCCTACAACGCCAGACTCTAGGATGACATCCGCTTCAACAGTCGGGTTGCCTCGCGAGTCCATAACCTCGCGACCTTTAATATCTGCGATCTGATACATGTACTTTTTCTCCAACTAATACTAAATGGCCCGCTTAAGCGGTGTCCAAAGGTTTAAAACTTTTAACTAATTCATCAATGGCTTTTACACGCGCCAAAAATGGCTCAAGCTGCTCCAAACGCAGGGCACAAGGCCCATCACACTTGGCCTGATTTGGCTCAGGGTGCGCTTCCAAAAACAATCCTGCCAAGCCCTGTGACATGCCAGCTAATGCTAAGTCGGTCACTTGCTCTCGGCGACCACCCGCCGAGTCTGGACGGCCCCCAGGTTGTTGTAGCGCGTGCGTTACATCGAAAAACACAGGATACTCAAAACGCTTCATCACTCCGAATCCGAGCATATCTACAACCAAATTGTTGTAACCGAAGCTAGAGCCTCGTTCACATAAAATCAGTTGATCATTGCCCGCCTCGACACATTTTTTCAATATGTGTTGCATCTCTTGAGGAGCGAGAAATTGCGCTTTTTTGATATTAATAACGGCATCGGTTTGCGCCATGGCGCTGACCAAATCAGTCTGCCGGGACAAAAACGCCGGCAACTGAATAATGTCACAGACTTCCGCCACCGGAGCAGCCTGATGCGGCTCATGAACATCAGTGATGACAGGCACACCAAACTCAGCTTTGATGTCCTCAAAAATACGCAAGCCTTCCTCTAAACCTGGCCCGCGAAAGGAGTGAATAGAAGAACGATTCGCCTTGTCAAACGAAGCCTTGAACACATAGGGAATACCAAGCTTTTCAGTGACTTCGACATACTTCGCAGCAATTTGCATTGCCAAATCACGCGATTCGAGCACATTCATACCGCCAAACAGAACAAATGGTCTGTCATTGGCGATTTCAATATCGCCAACTTTAACAATCTTCTGGGCCATGCTATTGCCTATTTAGCCTTGTTTTTCATTGCCGCTTTCACAAAGCCTTCAAAAAGACCATGACCGTCTCGTGGCGTCGATGTAAATTCAGGGTGGAACTGACAAGCCACGAACCAAGGATGATCTGGCACTTCCACAACCTCGACCAAAGCCCCGTCAGAAGAACGACCAGATACAATCAGCCCCGCATCTTTTAGCTTAGGAAGAAGATTATTGTTCACCTCGTAACGATGACGGTGACGCTCATTCACACGCGCTTTTCCATACGCATTAGCCGCATTTGAACCCGGCTCTAAATGACACTCTTGAGAACCCAGGCGCATGGTTCCACCCAAATCAGAAGAATCAGAACGCTGCTCAACTGCACCACTCTGGTCCTTCCACTCCGTGATTAAACCGACAACGGGGTAATCACTCTTAGCATCAAACTCGGTACTATTTGCACCATCGAGGCCCGCGACGTGTCGCGCAAACTCAATAACAGCCACCTGCATGCCAAGACAAATCCCCAGGTAAGGGACTTTGTTCTCGCGCGCGTATTTCACTGTCTGAATCTTGCCTTCTACACCTCGATTTCCAAAACCGCCAGGCACCAGAATGGCATCAACATCTTCAAGCTGCTTAGTGCCTTCATCAATAATGGTTTCTGAATCAACGTAGCGAATCTTCACTTTTGTTCGGTTTCTTAAACCTGCATGCTTCAGTGCCTCGATGAGGGACTTATACGCATCAAGCAATTCCATGTATTTGCCGACCATGGCAATCGTCACTTCGTGCTCTGGGTTTGCTTCAGCTTCAACCACCTCGTCCCATTCGCTCAAATCTGCTTGCTCACATTCAAGGTTAAAGCGCTCACAAATAATGTTATCTAGGCCACGCTCGTGCAGCATCCGTGGAATCAGATAGATACTATTTGCATCTTGAAGAGGAATAACGGCGCGTTCTTCTACGTTAGTAAACAGCGCGATTTTTCGGCGGGAGGAGTCATCTATCTCGTGATCAGAGCGGCATACCAAAATGTCAGGCTGAATACCGATAGAGCGCATTTCTTTAACAGAATGCTGTGTTGGCTTGGTTTTCGTTTCACCAGCAGTCGCAATATAAGGAACCAACGTAAGGTGCATAAACATTGCGCGGTTTGAGCCAACTTCTATTTTTAGCTGACGAACCGCTTCAAGAAAGGGTTGCGACTCGATATCACCAACGGTGCCGCCGATTTCTACCAACGCAACATCATAACCACTCGCGCCCTCGACAACACGACGTTTGATCTCATCTGTAATGTGAGGAATAACCTGAACGGTTCCGCCCAAATAATCACCGCGACGCTCTTTACGAATAACGTCTTCGTAAACCCGTCCGCTAGTAAAGTTATTACGCTTGGTCATTTTGGTGCGTATGTAACGCTCATAATGCCCAAGATCCAAATCGGTTTCTGCTCCATCTTCGGTAACAAAAACCTCACCGTGCTGAAACGGGCTCATCGTGCCAGGATCAACATTAATATACGGGTCTAGTTTGAGCATTGTGACTTTTAAACCACGTGCTTCCAAAATAGCTGCAAGAGAGGCCGAAGCTATCCCTTTACCCAACGAAGAAACCACACCACCAGTGACGAATATAAAGCGTGTCATGTAAACCCTGTCAATCTCTCTGACTCAACCAATCACACGCCCAAACGGAAAAGAAGGACGCTCTAAAGTGACTACCAAACTACTAGTAAACTGCTATAAAAAACTTACGAGAAGGGATGAGATTTTGCACCTCAATGATGGGACGTCAGAGTACCAGAATATCGACCCCGTCACAAACTAAATTCCCTCGTTTGCAGTTGTTTACAGACGCAAGTTCATGGGCGCGAAGTGTAGTCGAGATCAATAGCGCACGCCATTATTTGCAGACCACGTATTATTAAGTAAAGCGAGTTCAGTGCTAAACTGCGCGCTCACTCTCAATTACTCCAGATTTGTACCAAAACAAGCTGAATGAAACCTCTCCCCTTACATCTAAATATCTTATTACTGCTTTTAGTGGGCATGACCTCATTCAGCCACGCGCAGGGTTTGAGCCTTGCCATTACGCCTGAAGCACCCAATCCGGCACCGGTATATGACAAGCGCTTCGAAAATGCCGAGAGCAAGGTGTTAAAAACACGCGTCGTATATGAAACAAGGAGGGATTCGCCATCTCGAGCCCAGGTATGGCAACAACTCACAAAACAACTTGAATCCAAAACTGGATTGCAACTTAACCTGGAATTACCCAAGAGCCAATTGGAGTTTGAACGAAACCTCGCGCAGGGAAAATATGATATTGCCTACACAACCCCTTTGCAGTTCTTATCCGCCTCCGAAGCTCAGAACTACCGGGCATTGGCAAAGCGAAAAGCACAGCCACTCCGCGCCTTGATTGTCGTCAAACGACTCGATTCAGCGCGCACTCTGAGGGATATCGAGAACGACATAACCGGTTTTGATTCCGTACTAAATTACACTTCAAGTATTATTCCGCGCTTTAGTCTGCGGCGACTCGGTATTGAACTACCAATGCAGCTTTTCAAAGATGAGACAGCAACGATGGACGCACTCACAAACGGACAAGTGCGCGCAATCAGCATCGCTGAATCAAGTTTTTATGCCTTGTCACCGGACCGGCAAGAACAGCTGAAAGTTCTTTGGGAAACACCCGGCTTTGCTCCATTTGCTTTTATCACCCATCCTAGAGTACCTTTTTACTCAATCAACAAGCTGCAACGCGCGATGGTGAATCTGAACAGGCGTGGACGCAATCAAGATCTCATTGAGCAACTGGGAGCAAGAAACGGCTTTGAAGTTGCACGCAACAGTGATTGGCTTGATGCACGTAGCATCGATCTGGATGCGTTAAACGTCCGCTTACCGCTAGTCAAATCTGGCCCGGAGCAATCAACCTCGCAAGAATAGAGGAGTAGTATGAGCAAACAGGTTTATTTCTTCTCCACGTGCCTTGTCGAGCACCTGTTTCCCAAGGTAGGAATGGACTGTGTAGCCCTGCTTGAACTGGCAGGTTTTGAGGTTGTTCTTCCAGAATATCAAAGTTGCTGTGGTCAGCCCGCCTACAACTCTGGCGCAAACTTGGAAGCAAAGAATGTAGCGACCAAAACAATTGACCTGCTCTCCAAGCTCGACATACCGGTCATAGTTCCTTCGGCCTCCTGCGCAGACATGCTTGTTTCACATTACCCAAGAATATTTGCTTCAGACAAAACCTATAAAAAGAAAGCACAGGACCTGGCAGAGCGATGCCATGAGGCCATCCGTTTCGTACTACCGCATCTGCCCGAGCTCTTACCTCCTGCTGAAGAATCAAAGACTCCAAACCAACGGCTACATATTTCTTGCTCTGCCCGAAGGGCTGTCGATAGCGCCGCAGCATGGCAGCAGGCCGCCACCTATCTATCTATGAGCGCGGAGGAGCCAGAGTATGCACAAGAGTGCTGCGGATTTGGCGGCACCTTTTCAGTGAAAGCGCCTGAAGTTTCCAGCGCAATGGCAGATGATAAAGTAAACCACCTGAGCGCGAATGGTGTCAGGCAATTTGTCAGCGGCGATTGCGGCTGTTTGATGCATCTAAATGGGTATAGCGAAAAACAGGAAATCAAACTTAAAGGCTCGCATCTTGCAACAGCACTGGCTCAATCCTATGGAGTCAGCTATGAAAAATGAATTTCGCATCCGAGCTGTGGATGCGCTGGCCGACACGGAGTTACGGCACAATTTTCGTGGCGCGATGGACTTCCTCCAAAGCAAACGAGCCTCGGCTTTTGCAAACACAGACCTGAATGCTCTGCGCAACGAAGGCGCTGCAATACGCAGATCTGTTTTAGAACAACTTCCAGAGCTTTTAGAGCAGCTCGAAGAAAGCTGCAGGCAAAAAGGCATTCAAGTGCATTGGGCGCGCAACGCCCAGCATGCCCGCACAATTATTGGTGACATCGCCCAAACCAATCATGTAAAGCATGTAGTTAAAGGCAAGTCGATGGCGACAGAAGAGATCGAACTTAATCAACATCTAGAATCTCTTGGCGTTCAATGCATCGAATCTGACATGGGTGAATACATCGTGCAGCTTGATCACGAGACACCATCACACATCATTATGCCGGCCATCCACAAATCAAAAGAACAAATTGCCCGTTTATTTACACGAGAACTCAATGAGAATACGGAGGACGCTAGTGTTGACGACCTCATTGGTATCGGGCGAAAGGCACTGCGCCAACAATTTAAAGACGCCGATATGGGTGTGAGCGGTGTTAATTTCGCGATAGCGGAGACCGGGTCGTTATGCTTGGTCGAAAACGAGGGAAACGGCCGCATGTCAACAGGCATCCCTAGAATTCATGTAGCACTCATGGGTATCGAAAAAGTGGTACCGAGCTTTAAGGAAATACCACCGCTGCTTACTTTGCTCACCGGTTCTGCGACAGGGCAATTGATCACAACTTATTTCAACATCATCAACTCGCCTCGCAAAGCGGATGAAATCGACGGCCCCGAGCAGGTCCACCTCGTCCTTCTCGATAACGGGCGCAGTGAAATGTATATGGATGATCATTTAAGTGAGACGCTCGCGTGTATTCGCTGCGGAGCGTGCATGAATCATTGTCCGGTATATACGCGTATAGGAGGGCATGCGTACGGCAGTACTTATCCAGGCCCGATAGGACAAGTCGTCATGCCTCAGATAGAAGGCCTGAGCGAAAAAGGTGATTTACTGGATGCATGCTCGTTAAACGGCGCCTGCGGTGAGGCCTGCCCGGTGAACATCCCGTTGCCCAATCTAATAAGAAGTCTGCGCGAGAAACGCCTAGAGCCTAACAAAATAGAACGTTTTGGCTGGAAAGTATGGGCGCTGCTCTACCGAAATATCTACCTACATTCACTCCTCTCTTTTGGCGCAAAGCTGGCGCACTATCTGCCGTTTCCAAAACCCGCATCTTGGACTAGCACTCGCACCTTTCCAAAACCCGCAACTGCAAGTTTCTCCGAATTAATGCGAGCACGTAAAAATGACTGATTCCGCAAAGCAACATATTTTGGGCAACCTGAGGCGTGCCAAAGCCAAGAGTGCTTCGCAACGAGGGAGCACGATCCCCGACAACACAGCAAGGCAACCTGACATTGCGCTCTTCAAACAACTACTCCGTCAAAACCATGCTGAAGTGCATGAAGTCACCGAAGAGCATTTAGGCACGAGCATCGACGAGTGGCTCAACACAGAGCAACTTAAAGGCGCCGTAGCGGTTGCAGAGCACCCAGATTTAACGGACTTAAAGCTGCAATTAACAGACGACTTGAGCTTGGTTGACATAGGCGCGCTCGACAAAACTGTATTGTTCGATACGGTAACACTCAGCATCTGTTTCGCCGATGGCGGAGTCGCTGACAAAGGCGCCCTTATCGTGAAAGCGAACGCGCAACAACCTCGAAGCCTAAGCCTTGTTCCTCCGATCAGCATCTTGGTCATCAAAAAACATACGATTTTAGACAGCCTCACGTCGGCTTTTGACAGCTCTCTGTTCGATCCTCAAACCCTCCCGAGCAACCTCGTTTTTATTTCCGGCCCCTCTAAAACCGCTGACATACAGCAGACTCTTGCTTATGGAGCGCACGGACCAAAGCGACTTATTGTGTTTCTACTAACTTAGGCGGATAATTTTCTGCTTCGCTATTGAGCGGCTTTAGGTAGCGCAAAGAAGATCCGTATTCAATAAGCACAACAAAAACAGAAATTGATAAGGAACTATATGAACATTTCAAAAACTCTAGCGCTTGCATGCGCCTTCTTAGCAGTAGTCATGAGCGGTCACGCATCAGCTGAAGAAAAACACGTTTCTATCACTCAAATCGTCGAACATCCCGCTCTAGACTCCGTTCGTCAGGGTGTAAAAGACGTCCTTGCAGAAGCAGGCTATAGAGAAGGCGAAAACCTTAAGTGGGAGTACCAAAGCGCTCAGGGAAATCCAACAACCGCTGCACAGATTGCCAAAAAATTTGCGGGTAGCAATCCCGATGTTATCGTCGCAATTGCAACGCCGTCCGCACAAGCAATGGTGGCTTCTGCTCGAAGCAGCAATATTATCTTCAGTGCAGTAACAGACCCTGTTGGCGCCAAGCTCGTGAAGGCTTGGGATAAACCAAGCCCGCGCGTATCAGGCGTTTCAGATCTAACGCCCGTCGATAAGCACATGGCTTTAGTGAAGGAAATCGTGCCATCAGCCAAAAAACTAGGGGTGATTTATAACCCGGGCGAAGCAAACTCTGTGTCACTTGTCGAACTTGTTAAAAAGCATGCGCCTGAGCAAGGCCTCGACGTCGTTGAAGCTGCATCGCCAAAATCGGCCGACGTGCAAACGGCAATGCGCTCTCTTGTCGGCAAAGTAGATGCGATTTATCTGCCTACAGACAACACGGTGATTTCAGCCCTCGAAGGCGTTCTAAAAATTGCTGAACAAACAGACATCCCGGTCATCGCAGCAGACACCGACAGTGTTAAACGCGGCGCGATTGCAGCACTTGGCTTCAACTACTACGATGTCGGCCGTCAAACTGGCGCCATGGTGGTAGAAGTCCTAAACGGCAAGGCACCTGGAGATCTTCCGGTACAAGGTGTCGACAAGACCGAACTCTATTTAAACCCCGGTGCGGCGGCAGCTATGGGCATAGAGCTTCCAGCATCACTAACAAAACGTGCGAAAGAGATTATCCAGTAATTAAGGTTTAAAAATGATTAGCAGCTTTGCGTTTTTTGGCGCACTCGAGACAGGGTTCATCTTTGCGCTAGTAGCGCTCGGAATATTTATCTCATTTCGGATACTAGATTTTCCCGACCTCACTGTCGATGGATCATTTCCGCTCGGTGCGGCGGTTGCAGCTAGCGCAATTGTCGGCGGAATAAACCCTTGGTTAGCAACACTCATGGCCTGTGTGGCAGGTTCTGCCGCAGGCGTTGTTACCGCGCTTTTAAATGTAAAGCTGAACATCCTTCATCTGCTCGCATCTATACTCACCATGATTGCGCTGTATTCAATCAATCTGAGAATTATGGATGGACCAAACAAGGCTCTACTTGGAGTGGAGACCCTCCTCAGCCCTTTAGATAATCTAACCGTCCCCTACTACATTGCCTATCCAATTGCCTTTGGGGTTCTCGCTTTCATTGCGCTCGGCTTGCTTGTCGCATTCTTGAAAACCGAAATTGGGCTTGCCATGCGAGCAACAGGCTCAAATCCCCGTATGGCAAAGGCCAACGGTGTAAACACGAGCCTGATGATCGTGCTGGGCATGGCACTTTCCAATGCCTTGGTTGCGCTCGCCGGAGCCTTATTTGCACAAAGCCAGGGAAGCGCCGACGTGACGATGGGGGTAGGTGTCATTGTAATTGGCCTCGCGTCTGTCATTGGGGGAGAAGCGCTTATTTCCACTCGAACCATTCTGCTTTGGGCTCTGGCCTGCGTTGTCGGTTCCATTCTATACAGGCTGGTGATCGCGTTTGCACTCAATGGCGATGTCTTAGGACTAAAAGCACAAGACCTCAACTTAATCACCGCCGTACTCGTCACCCTTGCGATCGTCATGCCAAATATTAAATCGAAGTTTAAGGCGGCCAAAGCATGATCGATATCAACGACCTTAAAATTACGTTTAATCCGGGGACTCCGCTTGAGAATCAAGCGCTTAAAGGTGTCGATTTGCACATTCCTGAAGGTCAGTTCGTTACGGTAATTGGTAGCAATGGTGCAGGAAAATCAACGCTCTTGAACGCACTTGCGGGAGAATTCCTCAGCCCGCAAGGCTCAATTCAGCTAGACGGCAAAGAAATAAGCCAATGGCCTGTTGAAAAACGCGCACCGCTAATCGCCCGCGTCTTCCAAGACCCGTTAATGGGTACCTGCGAAGATTTAACGATTGAAGAGAATCTCGCACTTGCACAAGCCCGAACAAAAACACGCGGTTTAGGCATTGCTGCCAAAAGGCAATACCGCAATCGCTTTATGGACAAGCTCAAGCTGCTGCAACTTGGACTGGAGAAGCGCCTTGATGACAAAATAGGCCTTCTATCAGGAGGTCAAAGGCAGGCCGTTAGCCTACTCATGGCTTCGCTGCAGCCAATGAAGCTCCTGCTGCTCGACGAGCATACGGCAGCCCTCGACCCGAAAACGGCAACTTTTATATTAGAGCTAACACAAAACATTGTTAGTGAGTCCCAACTTACTGCGCTTATGGTGACGCACAGCATGTCACAAGCACTCTCCGTTGGCGATCGAACGATCATGCTACATCAGGGAAAATTGGCTTTAGATGTACACGGCGATCACCGCAAAGGACTCACCACGCAGGACCTTCTTGATCAGTTTCATAAGAACTACGGTGCCATCGATGACGATGCCCTGCTATTGAATTAACGCTCTAGGGCCAACAAGCCTGCTAACTGCGATAATGATCGACCACATTTATGGCTTGCTCGAGCGTCAGGCCATATTCGTGCATCAAATACTCCACTTCCTGCTTCTCCAAACCATTCAAGTCGATGCTTTTCAGCGACTCTTTCATTTCTTTGCTTAACACTCGCTTATGTCTGGAGACTCGGCGCTTTCGGTCATGGTCGCGGATTAAACGAACGAATGATGAGGCAAACACACCAGCCGGTATTGCCGCAATACCAACGCCAGCAATCATCACAACTGCGCCAAACAACTTGCCACCAAGAGTAATCGGTACAACATCACCGTAGCCAACCGTTGTCAGTGTGACTAAGGCCCACCACATAGAGCGCGGAATGGAACCAAACGCCTCCGGCTGAGCAACCCGCTCAAAAATATACACACCGGTTGCTGCGGTAAAGCTAATAATGATCATGATAATCATCGCCGCAAACAGCGTGGAGAAGTTTTCCCGATACACCGCTGCCAGAATTGAAAGCGATGCAGAATATCGCGTTAGCTTTAGAATCCGAACGGTTGTCATCACTTTTAGGAAACTAAAGTCCTGAGCAGCGCTATCCGGCACTAAAATAAGCATTAATCCAGGCAAAAACGACAACAAATCGATAACGCCCATTGGCGAAAAAACATAATTGAGCCGACGATTAAGCGCACTATTGCCATGCTCTTGCGGGGCTTCAGCCGCTACCCAAATGCGCATCAAATAATCGGCGACAAAGATCAAAGTAAAAATCGCGTGAACGTGAATGCCTGAGTAATGAGCACTATTCGCCTCGTTTTCAACCGAGACAAGAAGCACCTCAACCATATTGAAGAAAATCGCTGCAGCAATCACCAGATTTATAAGCCAAGCAATCAGCGACCTTTGAGAGGGTTCATTTAAATATTCGTACCATTGCTCACGAGAGAACATGGCTGGGCTTCCTTTACTTTACTTTTGTTGTGTTTTATTCGAATTTCACGCTACGAGCGACTTACAAGCGAGCAGGCCTTAATGCAGCCTACTACAAAGTGTATAGTAAAACGCTCTCCAAGCATGTTTACAGTTTCAAATTTCATTTTCAACGACCATAATATGCGAGCAAAGATCGCGCTTGGAGGCCCTATCATGAGTAAACAATGCACACAGTCACTTATACCTCTAAAAATAAGTGTTCTTACAGTTTCCGACACGCGAAGCGCAGAAACCGATACATCTGGCCAATACCTAACGGAAAGCCTGCAAGAGGCCGGACACACACTTTGCCATCGAGAGATCGTCATCGATGATGTTTACCAGATTCGTGCAAGCTTATCTCGCTGGATCGCAGATAAGGAAACACAGGTCATTTTAATTACTGGCGGTACCGGATTTACATCGCGAGACAGCACTCCCGAGGCCGTCACACCTTTACTCGACAAACTTGTAGACGGTTTTGGTGAGATGTTTCGTCAAATATCGCTAGAACAAGTAGGTACTTCAACCATACAGTCGCGTGCTTTGGCTGGCATGGCAAACCACACACTGATTTTCTGTTTGCCCGGCAGCAATAATGCCTGTAAGACCGCGTGGGATAACATTATTGTCAGTCAAATAGACAGCCGCCATCGCCCATGTAATTTTGTTCCACAACTAAAGAATATCGATATCGAAGCCTGTATAAGTCGCGAATTGGCTGCCGAGCAGCCTAGCGAAAGCTAGCAGTAACCCCAACATAAAGAGCCCTTTGTATGCAACAACTGACACTCACAAGCCCTGACGATTGGCACCTTCACTTTCGCGATGGTGACATGCTTAAGGAGACCGTACCAGCAACCGCGCGATGTTTCGCTCGCGCGATTGTTATGCCAAACCTGGTACCCCCGGTCACGACTGGAGAATTGGTGTCTGCATATCGGCAACGAATCGAGGCCGCGCGACCAGCGGGTTCGGACTTTCAACCCTTAATGACGATTTATCTCACGGATCAGACAAGCCGAGACGATATTATTGCCGCCAAAGCGGCCGGTGCGGTTGCAGCCAAGCTATACCCTGCTGGAGCAACCACAAACTCCGATGCGGCAGTAGCAAGTTTGGAGTCGCTTAACCCTGTTTTTGAAGCGCTCGCCGAAGAAGGTATGTTATTGCTCATCCATGGCGAGGTAACGCACAATGACGTGGATATTTTCGATCGAGAGAAGCTCTTTATCGATCAGCATCTAAAGCGCATTCATCAAGACTTCCCTTCGCTGAAGATCGTTTTCGAGCACATCACAACGAAAGACGCTGCCGAATTTGTTCTTTCTGCAAATGAGCAAGTGGGTGCAACCATTACGCCGCAGCACCTATTGCTAAATCGAAACGATTTGCTTGTGGGGGGCATTCGTCCTCACAACTTTTGCCTTCCGGTTCTTAAGCGCAACATCCATCAACAAGCCTTGCAGGAAGTGGTTAAATCCGGATCTCATAAATTCTTTTTGGGAACAGATTCAGCCCCTCATGAGAAGAGCAAAAAAGAGAGCGCGTGCGGCTGTGCCGGTTGTTACAGTGCATGGAGTGCCATCGAGTTGTATGCCGAGGTATTTGAACAACTCGATTGTCTCGATAAGCTCGAAGCATTTGCGAGCTTCCATGGAGCCGATTTTTACGGCCTACCTCGTAACACGGGCAGCATCACCTTAGTGCGCGAAGAGTGGACAGTGCCCGAGACAATGCAGCTTGCTAATGGCGGTGAGATAGTGCCGTTCTATGCAGGTTCAACGTTAAACTGGAAACTCAAATAACACCTTACTTATTAGTAAGACAAGAAGTACAAGATTTAATCAAAATAATGAACTGAACGCGGTATCCTAGGCGTTAGGAAGTTTTCTCACAGCTTGGATACCGTTCGTTCAACCCGCCATGTACTCATCTTTTCGCCACATTGCCTGTTTGATCATCTGCTCCGTTGCGCTCGCAGCCTGTAGCTCAGGTAGTACAGATGAACACGGCGCCAATCAGGTCCTAGAAACCGTCAAAGGGCAAGCCGTCAAAGGCGTAATTAGCAATGGTATCGTCAGCGCCTACGCGGTTGACAGCGAAGATCAGTCGCTCGAACTCATCTCAACGACGGAAACAGACCCTGCTGGCAACTTTGCTTTACAGCTGACTCAAACAAGCTTTAACAAACCCGTTCTTTTACAAATCACATCAAATGCGCAAACCACTCGCATGAAATGTGACCAAGCAATGGGCTGCACCGGCAAGACGGATGGTATCTGGTATGAATTTGGCGAAGCCGTTCCATTGGAAGATGACTTTCAATTACTCGGTCTTGTTCACGCTCACAGCGACAGTCGAGAGTATAGCGCCCACATCTCTTCGCTGAGCCACCTCATTGTTTCAACCGCGCTTAATCTCCCTGACGGCCTGACTTTCGCAAACATTCAACAAGCCAAGAACTGGATTGCAGATACGCTTGGCTTACAAACGGACCCGCTCACAACGCCCTTCATCGATATTACCGATAGCACTAATGTCGAACAAAGCGACGCCAGTAGTTTCGTCATCTCATTATTAGGCGCAAGCTTGTTTGAGCTTGCGCAAACACAGAGCTGGTATGACGCGGGGATTACTATCAATGACATAGCGCCCAGCAATCTATTCAAGAACAGCGCAGCAATTGCCGAGCAGCTCTCTGTGACGCTGGCACAGGATACTCTCACTCAAATGGACACGCTGCTCGCTAAAGCGAACAGCGCTTCGACGGAAGGCGGCTTTCGCATCCTCTCATCACCGGAGAGTAGAAGTACGACCTTGGGTGAGAGTTTTTATTTTCGCGCTCACGCAAGCGCACAATCTGCGTTGCAATATCAATGGCTTCACAATGGCGCAGAGATTCCCGGAGCAACTAGTGCCATTTATGGAAAGGCAAGCGCAAAAGGCAGCGACGCTGGCAGCTATCAGGTTCGCGTTTCCAGCGCAGGCCAAACACTTTTCTCAAGCCTAGCTACCCTGCAAGTAAATACAGCAAACGTTGCTCTGGACTTTTCTAGACAACCTCAGGGAGCAACACTCGTAAGTGGTCAGTCATTAACGTTGAACGCAAACACCAATATCACCGATAACGTCGAGATCCGCTGGCAAAGGAACGGTAGTCTTCTGACCAGCCAAAGAAGCCCGACCCTCCAAATTAGTGATGTAGCAAATAGCGACTCAGGCGCATACAGGGCAATTGCATCGCGCAACGGACACATCATCTATTCCAACTTTGCACACGTCCATGTCACAGACGCATTGAGTGGCATACAAATTACTGAGCACCCGCAAAGCACGGCGCTGCTGAATGGACAACAAGCAGCCCTTCAAGTAGTAGCATCAGGTGGCGGCTTTTTACGCTACCAATGGTTTAAAAACGGGGTGAAGTTGAGTGGCGCAACACGCAGCTATTTGACACTGACGAATGTAAGCCCGTCTGACGAAGGCAGCTATTTCGTCGAAGTCAGTAACAGCTCGGGCAAGATTGCCTCAAGTCGTGCCGAGATTCAGGTAATTAGCAATAGCGCGGCGCTGGAACTACTTGAGCATCCGCGTTCAGCACAGGTATACCTCGGAGACTCACATACGCTCGGCGTTCAAACATCAGCACAAACATCACATTCCTACCAATGGTTTAAAAATGGCAATCCTATCACAGGCGCAGAGTCCGGGTACTTTACCATTCAAAATGCCTCAGCCGAAGATTCGGGCGCTTACCATGTTATTGCAACAAGCGCGCTCGGCTCTCTGACCTCAAATTCTGCAAACATCACTGTGCGCGAACGCCCCTCCCTCGCGCTATCTTGGGCCATGCCCTCAGAGCGGGAAAACGGAGAACCACTGAATCCAAGCGAAATATATGGCTATCGTTTGGAATATGGTTACAAATCCAACTCGATTCATAATGGTGTTACCGTCGTCGGAGCAAACAATACGCAGTTTACTCTCGCTAACCTAAACGCAGGCAGTGTCTACCTTCATATCGCAACAATCGACTCGGATGGAATAACAGGCCGGTTCTCCGCGCCCATTGAGGTTTACTTACCTTAATCCAATGTAGTCCTGTTGTTGAATTTTGGAGCAAGAAAATGCCACGTTTTAATACGAGTGATAACGCCAGCCTTTATTATCGAGACATCGGTAAAGGCCCAACTATTATCATGCTCCATGGTTTTGGCATGCACTCTGGGCACTGGCTTCCTTACGCTTGGGCTCTATCACAAAAATACCGTGTCATTATTCCAGACCTTAGAGGTTTCGGCCGCTCTCATCACGCAGATTTTAGCGAGACCTGTGCCGTTTCAAACTTTGCCAGCGACATAAATCAGCTCATTAGTCACTTACAACTTGGAGAGTTCAAACTCATCGGCATTTCTATGGGAGCGCTGACATCACTAAAGCTAATAGAAGCGCACAGCCCCAAAAAACTGCAGCGCTACCTGCACATTGATCAAAGCCCCTGCTGTGTGAACAAGAGCGACTGGCAATGGGGGTTATTTGGTGACGAACATGACAGCCGCTTTGAAAACGCAGAACGACTCATCGAAGATCTTGCGCCCTTTATGACGCGAAAAGCGGCTTATGAGGAGATTCCTCTAGCACTGCGATGGCAAATTCATCGTGAGCTTTCCGAATTTTTTGCTTCCGCGCTCTCGAACCCAATTCACAAAGCCCTATCGAGAGTACTTATTTCTAAAGAATGGGTGTCGCAACAAATACTTCCAACCGAAAACTGGTCAGCCTATATGCACTGCCTGAACTCCTACATTACCGAGCGCTACGACCTACGATCAGCGGTAACAAACAGCAACGTACCGATTGATATTCTAGTGGGAATGAAATCGGACATGTATCCTGCAACAGGGCAATTAAGAATGGCTGATTTGAATTCAAATTGTAGCGTCATTCCATTTACAAAAAGTGGCCATGCGCCATTAATTGACCAACCAATAAAGCTCTCAAAGGAACTTTTCCGCTTCGCCGCAAGCTAGTCTAGCGCTGCTGAACAAGAATCCAAGGCTTGATCACAACTGCCCACAGCAAAGCGTTGTCATTTGACCAGCTTAGCGCCTGATCGTCCGCTACCTGCGCCACTTTCCCCTCACTCATCCACTGTTTGATTATGTCAGTGTTGTCCGCAACAATCTGCTCTGCGACCAGTAAGAGGTCAAGGCCCTTATCCACAGCAATTACATTCCCGCCCGCAAAATGCGGTTCCAATTCTTTCCAGGAAATTTGTGCGGTTTCGAGATTCAGCTTTGTGGCCAGAGGGACCTGTGGTTTGTTGTCATCTTGTGTAGAAGTCATGAAGAAATACGCTCGTCGCACTCACTTTTGGGAGCGCGAATTCAAGCATTCCTCTTCTAAAAAGACAAGCCTCGACTTACTTCGGCCTAGCCAATGATCGTCGGCTGGACAAGGTCTTCAATGTAGCTGGCAACCACATCGGTTCTGTGCAGCTCAATCTGCGCCACAAAACGAGAAACAATTCGCTCAGGATTGGGCAACAAGCGCGAGTCACCAATTAAGCCAAATTGGATTTGACCACCATAACTAATGATACTTAAGCCAATTCCAAGATCACCCGTTTGAGGTACCCAGAACATTTGCTCCTTGATTCGAGAGCCCGCAATAAAACGCGGCTCTCGAGGCCCTGGAACATTTGACATCACCGCCGTTGTCTTGTTGCCAAAACTCTCCGTCAAAGCGCGCTGCATGCCCTTCGGCAAAAGGCCTGCGGCATATAAAATTCCATAAGAGAGTGCCGGTTGAAGCGACTGTTTCAGTGCGATCATGTCATGCTTGATCTTATAAACGCGCTCTAATGGATTCTCGATATCTACCGGTAAGGCGGCAAATACGGTTCCGAACTGATTTCCAAGCTCATCAGGGCGCTCACTCAAATCCATCTGATCAGGTGGCCGAATATTGACGGGAATCGTCACATGAACGCGTCGCCCTTCAATATCCTCACCCGCGCGGATCAACTCTTCCCGAAACGCACCAGCAACACAGGACATCAACAAATCATTGATCTTGCAACCAACGACCTTGGCAATACCGTGGAACTTATCAAAACTCACAGGATCAGACCAAGCGCAGGTCTTCCTAACGCCAAGCTTGCCCTTCAACGTCGTTCTGGGATCGGCAGGCATCGTCGCCAATTGCGCGAGCTCGGTTGCCGCTCGAACGCCATCACCGACAATGCCACGCATCGCATCTTGGTCGCGTAAAATTCCGATTCCGTCGGTTGAAATTTTCTTCGCAAATTTCGCATAGCGATCAGCTCGCTCGGTCGCTGTATCGATCAATCGCTGATATCGCGGCCATTCGTAATTCACTTCTTCCTTACTTTCTTCATTCGACGCCGCTTGCGCGACTGAAAATGGCGCGACATTCGCGCTACCATCGGTAATCGAGTTAAAGACGGAAATAAGTGCCAAGCCATCTGCGTAACAATGATGAACACGAAGAATGATCGCTTTGCCATCGCAGTAATTATCAACAAAGTGAATCTGCCACAGAGGCTTGCTTTCATCAAACGGAACGCTGCTTTGATCTGCAAGATATTTCTGTAGCGACTGTTTATCGGCCTTTCCGGGAAGGGCTACCTTTTTTACATGATTCGCCAAATCAAAGTACGGGTCTTTTTCCCAAACATACTCGCCCGATACCTGAACTGGTCGCGTCATAAAACGAGGGAATCGCAGAAATCGATTTATAATCGTATTTCTAAAATCTTTGAACTCCATCTCTTCGGTAATGATCATCGCGTTGATGATCATTAGATTGGTTGGCGAATCCATGCGCAACCAAGCAATATCAACCCCAGAGAGGGGTTTATTGGCATGATCGGTCATACCCGGTTCCTGTCATTATTTTTATAGTTTAATTTTAGTGCTAGGATGCAAACCAAGGCCGAGGAAGCGAAAAAACAGGGCGTCTTAATTTAAAGCACTTAGATAACAAAATGTTATCACAGCTTACATAAATTAACACTCCCGAAGTGATCCTCTGCCATAATTGAATCAAGGCCTTAGACGAAAGTGTTAAACAAGTCTTAAGGAAAAGGGCCTATAATGAAGTAAGACGCAGCCGACCACTTTTGTGTTACATTAAAGTCAGGTTTAGGAAAACCGAAGGCTACGCAAGCTAAGGACAGCAAAGTACGCACCGTTACTACTCAAACAAATAATGTGGTGCAGATTAACTGGGGAGAACGATTGCTGTGCAAGCTACTCACGCTAGAAAGTTAATTAAGCCTATTGCGCAAACATACACTGAGATGTTCTCAGGAAAAGTGTTTACCGTAGGTAAAGGTGCTGTCAGTGTTCGCAATCACTCTGAAAAAGCGACACATACCGTTATCGGCGTACATGGGTTTCTTGAGAATCACTGCTATTTCACGCAAGCGTATCAAGAACCAAGCACAGAACTTATTCTCCTTACCTGCAGCAACTACCATATCCCAGTTGAAGGCCCTCTTCCTGAACCAGCAAGCTGGGAAATACCGATCAAATATTTAGAAGGCACCATTGAGTACGACGCGTGCATTCTTACTCAAGCGCTTGAAAACCTCCCGACAACCAACAAAATTCGCATTCACGGACATTCGCGTGGCGGCGCGGTTATTTTGGAAGCCGTCAATCAGCGGCCAGAGCTTTTTGAGCATGTCGAAGTTATTCTTGAGGCTCCTGCACTTCCCGGAGGAAAAACACATCCGCTCGTGTCTGCTCTTTTAGAGCCGGTGAGTCACGGCATGTGGCCATGGGTCATCCGCTTAATCAATAGCACTCCATCTTCGTCTTACGGCCAAATGTTTTTTGGCAAAATGAACCCTCGAAAACGAAAGTTACTGCATAAACTGTTCACTGCAACCAAAGACCATCTGACGATCGTACGCAACATTGAAAACCTCTTTGCATGGATGGATAAAGCCGATTACTCGGCATATCAGCACCTTCGCCATGGTACATTTTTGATCCCTAAGGTAGATCGAATTCTTGACCGTAACCTCATGCTAGCGAGTGCTCTTAAAAGCCCCACGGCAATTCGCGTTGTAGAAACTGGTGCTCTCAGCCACTTCGTGACGCTGGATGATCGTAAATGGATTCCATCTTTTGACACGATTCCGTCTTCAGAAGAAGCCGAACGCATAAAACAACAGCAGAAACAAATACGCGCGGCGCAAGCAAAAGCCCTCATTTCAAACGGCTAATTCCCCTGAAATGTGCCAGTTAAAGTTTGCATCTTCCGCTTAGCGGTTTACACTCGCGGACTTGTCATTTATTTTGCGAGACAGGTTTACCAAGCGACTCATGTACCGTGACAGAATTGCATCCACTCCGGCAAAAGGCGCGGAGGCCCAGCGACTCAAGAATTTAATGCTGGATTACCATGACTACCAGCAATCCCCCTTAAACCCAGAGCTTTCGAAACTCAAAATCGATCTAGCAAACTGGCAATCAGCTCGCCTGAAAACCACACACAGCGATCTCTACAGCAACCTAAACTTCAAGGATGGCATCGATTTCCTTCTTCAGGAGCTCTATGGTGTCGAGGACTTCAGTGCGCGAGACCGAGATTTAGAACGGATATTCCCAAAACTCATCAAGCTCCTGCCGTCATCCTTGCTCGGGACAGTATCCAATCTCGTCGAGCTAAATCTGCTCACACAACGCCTCGATGACGCGCTCGCAGAAAACCTCTTCAACGACAGCAAACAGTCGGATATCAACGAGCAGTCTTATGTCAAAGCCTACCAGTCAGCTTCCCGCCGCGAAGACCGGTTACGACAATTAGTTCTGGTAGAAAGAGCGGGCGAGCTGCTCGATCGTCACGCAAGAAACCCGGTCCTGCGCTTTACTCTTTCAGTTTCTGAGAAACCCGCAAAAAAATCCGGCCTACACTCCCTGCACGGGTTTTTAATGCGAGGACTTGATGCTTTCTACCGGATGAGCGATGTTGATTTGCTGATGCAAACTTTGATCGAACGCGAAAGCCGGATACTATCCCGTATCTATAATGGCGATCCCCAGCCCTTTAAACTTTAAAAATTAATCGGAAAACACATGTCAAAAACCATCATCAACGACCGAGTAGAACTTGAGATCACCAATCAAATCGCATTTGTGAAACTCGTTCGCGCAGACAAACTCAACGCACTCGACATGCCTATGTTTGAAGCGATTATAAAAGCCACCAAGCAGGTATCACGCAACAAGGAAATACGTGGCGTCATTCTTTCTGGCGAGGGCAAGGCATTCTGCTCAGGGCTTGATGTGAAGAGCATGCTCAAAAATCCGATGGCGGCGATCAAGCTTTTGATCAAGCCAGGAACAAAGTTTTCTAATATTGCGCAAGATGTCAGCTATCTTTGGCGAGAAGTGCCTGTCCCGGTCATTGCGGTCACTCACGGAAAGTGTTGGGGCGGTGGTTTTCAAATCGCTCTAGGCGCAGATTTTCGCTATGCACAAACAGACTGCACATTTTCCATTATGGAAACAAAGTGGGGCCTAATCCCTGACATGGCGGGATCTATCGCCCTACGAGAACTTCTTCCAATAGACAGAGCAAAAGAGTTAACAATGACCGCAGAGGTATTCGATGCGCAAACCGCACTCGACTACAATTTAGTCACGCGAATTAGTGATGACCCAATGCAAGAAGCAATCGCGTTTATCGACTCTCTCAAACAAAAATCGCCAGATGCCATCAGTTACACCAAAAAATTGTATAACTCGGCTTGGCTTTCAACCGTTCGACAGGCGCTCACTCTCGAAACCAAACTGCAACGCAAACTCATTGGTCGACATAACCAGAAACTATCAGGTGCGGTTCATTCGGGTGAAAAAGGCCCCGAAGACTATAAAAACCGCAGTTAAGTTAGGTTCATGCAGGCGGCGTCGCTCGCTTAGAAACGGTAGCCCGCAGCTTCTATTTTCTTAAAAATGTCCTTGGTCAATTGCTGAAAGTCACTTTCTCCAGGCAAGAGAACGTATACATGTTTGCCGCATTTATCAGGATCATAAGCATCGTTTTTCAACGGTGCTTTTTTATATTTGTGCGTGCCGGTAGATTCAATTTCATCGACAAAACGAACAAACAACGGGACGGCATATGCAGGTAGTTCTTCCTGAAGACGGCCAAGCATCTCGTTAAAATCCAGATCTGCGCCATTCTTCATCCGCAAAGCTGCCATACCAGCGCGCCCATTGGTTTTCGGAATCTCAACACCGTACACAACAGCATCAATCACCCCTGAACACTGTCCAAGAATATTCTCAACTTCGGTCGTTGAAACATTTTCGCCCTTCCATCGAAACGTATCACCGAGTCGATCTACAAACTGCGCATGACGATACCCCATGTCGCGCATCATATCGCCGGTATTGAACCAAGCATCACCCTGCTTAAACACGTTTCTGAGGATGGTTTTCTCCGTTTTTTCAGGTTCGGTGTAGCCGTCAAAAGGGGATTTGTCGCTAATTTCACCCAATAACAAGCCTGCTTGGCCTTTTTCTACTTTTCGCATAAAGCCATCACCAAAACGAATTGGCGCGTCTGCGTCGATATCATATTCGACAATCGCATAGGGCATTGGAGAGAGCCCGACTGTATTGTCGAGATTAAAGACATTCATAAAGCCGACATTACCCTCACTTGAGCCATAAAACTCATGCACGCGCTCAATACCGAAACGCGCCTTAAAGGCCTGCCATATTTCCGGCCTCAGGCCATTGCCAAACATAAGTTTCACCTGATGCTGGCGATCTTGTTCTGATGGCGATTTCGCAATGAGGTAGCGGCACAACTCACCTATGTAGCACAATGCCGTGACACGATTGTCGATCACATCATCCCAGTACTGGCTGGCCGAAAACTTTCGCGCGAGAACCAAACATGCTCCCCCCGCAATAATACTCGACCATGCAACAACCAACGCAGTTGCATGATAGAACGGCAGAGGCACGTATACGCGATCATTAGGCTTAAGCTGAATACAGGCTTGGCCGATACCGCCGTATGCCTTCATATATCGACCATTCGTCAATACCGCCGCCTTGGGCAAACCGGTAGTGCCGGATGTATAGAAATAACAAAGCGGATCATTGGCACGCTGTTCCAGACTTGAGCTGGGATTACTGACATCAGCCACACTTTGCGCCGCCTCGAGCAAGTCTGTATAGCCTTGCGGTCTCGACTGTTCAACGGCCAAATCGGCCACCCAAAGCCGAGCATGATCACCGCTTGGCAAACACTCTTGAATTTCGTCAAAGGCGTCGAACAATTCTGCGCCGACGATCAACCTTGCAGGCTTCACCAGAGATACGCTATGTTTCAGCACGGCTTGACGCTGCGAAGTATTAATCAAAGCGCTGACTGCGCCAATCTTCGCTAGCGCAGTCACAGTAATCAGGAGCTCAGGACGATTCTCCATCGCCACCACAATGACATCGCCACGCTGAGTACCGGTCTCGACCAAGTAACGGGCCATCCGGTTCGCCTGTTCATTGAACGCAGCATAAGTCAGTCGGCGGCCTTCAAAGACCACAGCATCCTTAGACGGGTATTTTTTTGCAGTTTTTTCGATACAGCGAGCCAAACCATTTTTAGGATTGCGGCTCTGCCGCGCCACATGAAATAGGCCCTGCGCTTTCTTGGGCAACCCTCTAACTAATTCAGGGGCATGGCTCAACAACTCTTGAGCGCCGAAAGCATGCTTGGGCGCGCCATTTGAAATAGAATCAGACATAATTCGTTATTATTCTAGTGAAGTAAAAAGACTATTTAGATGCAAACTCATCTAAATATTTATGGATCTCTTGCTCTATGCGGGTCTTGAACGGACGCAAAACAAAACTCAACTCCATGTTTAGAGAAATCTCATCTTCAGCACAATGCATTTCGCCCTTTGCTCCGGAGCCTTTAAACTCAAGCGTCTCGCCTGACCAACGATATTTCATACCAAACTTTTCAGCCAAATCTTCAGCTAAAATTTCCGCTTCCGCTCTCGCCGCCTCCAGGCCTCGCCCGTGCGCACGCTCAACGATGATTCTTGCCATACCACCAACCTAACTGTTTCGAATCAGATAATCACATCAGTCTAACCCATCTTCGGCCGCGCAAGAACAATCTAATCCCAGATCAAGATAGTTTTCGCTCGCGCGCGAGGATAGAATAGGCGCAATTCGATTTCTTTGCAGAGTAGCCACCGTGACAGATAACCAAGCGAATAAAGACGTAGGTGATAACACCACCCACTTCGGGTTTCAGAACGTAAATGTAGAAGAAAAAGCGGACAAAGTAGCCGACGTCTTTCATTCGGTCGCAGCGAAGTACGACATCATGAATGATCTGATGTCATTCGGCGTCCACCGAATTTGGAAGCGTTTGACCATTGAGTCCTCGGGCGTGCGTCCAGGGCACCGGGTTCTCGATATTGCAGGTGGCACGGGCGACCTCACTATGCAATTTTCAAAACGCGTTGGGGAGAGCGGCCAGGTCATTCTCGCAGACATTAATGCATCCATGCTCTCGGTCGGTCGAGATCGTTTGCTTGATCGAGGATATGGTAGCAATATCGAATTTGTTCAAGCCAATGCTGAAAGCCTACCCTTCCCGGACAATTATTTTAATGCTGTTTCCATTGCCTTTGGCTTACGCAACGTAACCCACAAAGATAAGGCCATCGCGTCGATGTTGCGCGTTTTAAAACCAGGCGGTCGACTGCTAATACTCGAATTTTCAAAACCAGCAAACCCGCTGCTCAGCGAGGCCTATGACAAGTACTCGTTCACTGCATTGCCAATGATGGGCCGGCTGATCACAAACGATAGTGAAAGCTATAAGTACTTGGCTGAGTCTATTCGTATGCACCCAGATCAAGAAACCCTCAAACAAATGATGGATGATGCCGGTTTCGTCAATACGCGATATCAAAACATGACAGGCGGTATTGTCGCTCTCCACACTGGAATCAAGCCCTAATGAACTTGTTCAGCCAACCTCTTCTGCAGCAATTTGCGCCTGTACTTCAGCGCGCCATTAATGCCGCCTTGATGATGGATCCAGGCGCTGAGAAAAAGCTACAACCCTTGAACGGGTGCGTACTCGAAATCCGCATTAGTAACCTCAATCAATCCCTGTTTATAGGTGCAAAGGGCAATCGCGTCTTGTTGTTATCAGCAGAGCATGCACCAACCGTCACCATGACAGCGAGCCTATTCGCACTTGCGAAACTTGCGGCAAGGCGAGATAGCGCAGAGTTAATCGCGAATCGTGATCTTTCGTTTTCCGGCGATGCAGTAAGGGCACAACAGATTCAGCGCTTTACCGACAACCTTGATATTGACTGGGAAGGCTTACTAGCCCGTTTTATTGGAGATACACCGGCCAAGTTCGTGACAAGTAGTGCCAAGCAAAGCGCAACGTTTGCAAAGACCTTCAGTCAAAACTTTGTGCGTGATCTCGAGGAATTTGTAAAGTACGAGCTGCGCTTATTGCCATCACGTGCGTTGGCCGACAAGCAATTTGACGCCATTGATCAGTTACGTACTGCTAGTGACCGTCTCGAAGCACGGGTAAAAGCACTCACCAACCGTATAAAGCGAGGATAGTTTGGCCGCGGACTTAGGTACTCAAAAGCTCAGACGCATGGTACGAATTGTTTGGGTAATATGCCGCTATCGGCTCGATGATTTCATCCCAAGCTCAGCACTACCTCTTGCTTTGCGCATCCTCCTTATTTTGGCCCCTTGGCATTTTTTCCCTCGCCCCAAGTTACATGGCAGTGAACGATTGCGCTTGGCACTTGAGGAGCTCGGCCCGATCTTTATCAAGTTCGGGCAACTGCTTTCCACGCGAAAAGACTTGCTCTCTGAGGCGTTCGCCATCGAACTGAAAAAGCTCCAAGACCAAGTTCCTCCGTTTGATCAGAAAACCTCTGTCGCACTCATAGAAAAGGGGCTAAAGCGCCCTATCTCTGAAGTGTTTGCACGATTCGATGAAGAGGTAATGGCATCGGCCTCGATTGCGCAGGTGCATAGCGCACAACTGCCTAACGGCCAAGAGGTCATCATTAAGGTGATTCGACCGAGTATCGAGAAAACCATTCGCCAAGACATCTCGCTTATGAAGCTGATGGCCTATGTGCTTGAGCACTATTGGTCTGAAGGAAAGCGCCTCAAGCCGCAACAAATCGTTGCTGACTACGAGCGAACCATCTTCGACGAGCTTGATCTTCAACGTGAAGCTGCTAACGCGTCGCAGTTAAGACGTAATTTTCTGGACTCAGAGCTGATCTATATTCCAGAGGTGTACTGGGACTTCTGCAACGAGCATGTGCTTGTGATGGAACGTATCTATGGCATTCCTGTTGCGGACATCGAAGCGTTGAAAGCCAATAACACAAATCTGCAAGTATTGGCTGAGCGCGGCGTAGAGATCTTCTTCACACAGGTGTTCAGAGACAGTTTTTTTCATGCAGACATGCATCCAGGGAACATTTTTGTCTCGCATAAGAACCCAGAGTCACCCCAGTATATTGCGGTGGATTTCGGTATTGTTGGTATGCTCAGTGAGGAAGATCAAAATTACCTAGCCCGCAATCTTTTGGCTTTTTTCAACCGTGACTATCGAGAGGTTGCGCAGCTTCATGTCAATTCCGGCTGGGTTCCTGCGGACACCCATGTCGAAGAATTTGAAGCCGCAATTCGAACAGTTTGCGAGCCGATTTTTGAGCGCCCTTTAAGCGAGATATCCTTCGGTCAGTTTTTATTACGGCTATTCCAGACTGCGCGACGCTTCAACATGGAGGTCCAACCACAATTAGTCTTGCTCCAGAA
>NZ_LWFU01000602.1:0-498 GCF_001635135.1 Oleiphilus sp. HI0080 | reverse complement strand
GGCCGAAGCATTTTTACCGTTGCCGATTCGCATATCGAAGAGCGCTGAATTAAGGATTACCTAATGTCGCCACCATCACCGCTTTGATAGTGTGCATCCTGTTCTCTGCTTGATCAAACACAATGCTGGCGTCTGACTCGAACACGTCTTCAGTGACCTCTAGCCCGTTCAGGCCATAAGTCTCTTCAATTTCTTTACCGACGCGCGTTTCATTGTTGTGGAATGCGGGGAGGCAGTGCATGAATTTTGTGTTCTTGTTGTTTGTTTGAGCCATGAGTGCTGAATTTATTTGATACGGTTTCATTAGCGCAACGCGTTCATCCCAAGCTTCTTTTGGTTCACCCATTGAAACCCAGACGTCGGTATAAACGAAATCAACATCCGCCACGCCGTCAGCCACATCGTTTGTTAGTGAGATTGTTGCGCCGCTTTTGGCTGCAATTTCAAGACATCGGTTCACTAGGCTTTGTTCCGGGTGGAAACCTTTAGGAGCAACAA
>NZ_LWFU01000601.1:0-2367 GCF_001635135.1 Oleiphilus sp. HI0080 | reverse complement strand
TGAATCGCAAGTTTCGATCTCATGACACCTCCTTAAGTCGGATGGCTAGGCTTTCATTCAGAACTCAGAGAATCTCGCGTCTTTCACTTGAACGACTACACTCTCACTCACTCGCATTTAGTTTAGTCTACAACCCGAGTTTTAGGTACTTATTAATTATCGGTGAATGACACGAAATTGATGTGGATCATTATGTGAGTCGCTTATCATCAGTGCTAGAATGCGCGCCGCGTTTTGTCCGTGCATTTAGCCGAGCAGGTTACAGATTAATTGTTTTAGGGGTAGTAGAAGATGTCTTACCGAGTTGGTCAGAGATGGGTTAGTCAAACCGAACCAAAACTAGGGTTAGGGATGATCTCTGAGCTTGAAGGACGGCGAGTAGCAATTACATTTCCAGCAGCGGATGAAGTCCGCACTTATGCGCTCGATCAGGCACCGATCTCTCGTGTGATCTACAAGGTTGGCGACACGGTGTCGGACCATGAAGATGCTGAGTATGTGATTGAGGATGTCGAGCTTGCAGACGAGCTCGTGTTTTACACGGTGAAAGACACCAACAAGCAGTTGAAGCGGATGAGTGAGGTGGAGCTTAACTGCTTTATCCAGTTCACCAACCCCTTACAGCGATTGAGCAACGGCCACTTTGACAGAAATCGTGCGTTCCGTTTGCGTTATGAGACCTTGCAACACAGTCACGCCATGCAAAAGGCCGGTATTCGGGGCTTGCTCGGTTCCAGAACGAGTTTATTGGCGCACCAATTGTATATCGCGCGTAGCGTCGCTGAGCGTTTTGCACCGCGTGTTCTTCTTGCTGATGAAGTGGGACTTGGTAAGACGATCGAGGCTGGCATGATCATTCATGCTCAGCTGCAGCGAGGACTTAGCTCACGTGTTCTGATTTGTGTTCCCTCTACCCTTATTCACCAGTGGTTGGTCGAGATGTTGCGCCGGTTTAATCTGCGCTTCTCTATCTTTGATCAAGACCGCTGTGACTCGCTGATTGAAGAGGGTATCGATAATCCGTTTGAATCAGAACAGCTAGTTCTTTGTGATTTGTCAGCGCTTACTAACAGCGAGCAATTGCGTCGCTATGCGAGTGAGGCTGCGTGGGATCTTTTTGTGGTTGACGAAGCGCATCATCTTGAATGGTCTACAGAGCATGTCAGTGAAGAGTATCGCTGTGTAGAAAGCATTGCGCAGGCAAGTCGCGGTGTGTTGCTGCTGACGGCAACGCCCGAGCAAGCAGGGTTGGAGAGCCACTTTGCGCGCTTACGTTTGTTGGACCCTGATCGCTTCCATGATATTCAAGCTTTCATTGAGCAAGAGAAGCACTATGGCGCTATTTCAGATCAGGTGAAGCGACTCCAAGCACTTGAGCCGGAATCGCATATTGATTCGGAATTGAAAGCCGAGCTTGAGCAGGTGTTGTCTTCTCCAGACGATTATGACTGGTCGAAGACCTCCTTTGAGCTGGTGCCAGAGCTCATCAATGAGCTTCTCGATTTGCATGGAACAGGGCGAGTCTTATTTAGAAATACCCGTGACGCAGTCGAGGGGTTCCCAGAGCGGATTCTTGTTCCTCATGAGCTCGAAGCCGCTGCCGCTGATGCTACATCCATCGCGGACGACCCAGAGGTGAGCTGGCTGATTGATTTCCTTGAGGAGCGTCGCTCCGAAAAAGTGCTCGTAATTTGTTCCAGCGCCGAGCGTGCGCTGATTGTCGAAGAGTATTTGCGCCTGCGTCAGGGGTTTAGAACAAGCGCCTTCTACGAGGGTTTGAGCATTATCGAACGTGACCGTGCGGCGGCGTATTTCGCTGATCGAGAAGAGGGTGCTCAGGCCTTGATCTGTTCGGAAATTGGCAGTGAAGGGCGTAATTTCCAGTTTGCGAGCAACCTTGTGTTACTGGATCTTCCAAAGAATCCGGATTTGCTGGAACAGCGCATCGGGCGCTTGGATCGAATCGGCCAATTGCGCGATGTTCAGATTCATGTGCCATATATCAAAGGCTCGGAGCGAGAAGGCTGGTATCGCTGGTTCCATGAGGCGCTGAATGCGTTTGAAACGAGTTGCCCGGCAGGCTATGCCATTCAACAGCAGTATGACGATCGCCTCAAACAGTATTTGGACGCCGCGGATTACAACGCTGATGGCGCAAGTCAGTTTATAAGCGAGGTGCGCGGCCATCAAGAAGCGCTGATGGCGGAAATGCAGCAAGGCCGCAATGTATTGTTGGAATTGAACTCCTGCCGAACGGAGGAGGCGCAAGCATTGATAGAGTTGTTGGAGTCTGAGGAACGGAGCCAAGAACTCGCCGCTTACATGCAGCGTGTTTACGATTTATATGGTGTTGAACAAGAGCATCAA
>NZ_LWFU01000600.1:0-2675 GCF_001635135.1 Oleiphilus sp. HI0080 | reverse complement strand
CTTATTCTCTTATTCTCTTATTCTTTTAGTTGAGAATTCCTCTACATTAATGATTGCAACGCGGTTTTGAGTTAGCCTGAAGGTAAGCCTTAAGCTTTGCGCCTGACAGCGAGTCTGCGAATCAAGGTTGGCTCACACACAACTTATACCAAACATCCCAAGATCTAGTGAAGCAAGCTCCCTTTATGGCAAGTTAAACTCATGCCTAAATGCGGGAATAGACTTGCCCAAAGCCTTTTTGTAATTTTTCTCATCTCCCGCTGCAAAACATCGTTTCTTGTCTAAACTTCCGTTAGATCCTTCATATGCGGCTGATTATAACCATGAAGCATGGAATTCTTTTTTTCTTTTTTTTGAGCGTCTTATCGTTCGGGAATACTGGCCTTGCCAAAGAGTTAGTTATTGGATTGGACGCCGACATGTCTAGCGTTGCAAAAACAGGCGGCGTGGCAATTCAACGCGGGGCACAGCTCGCTATCAATGAGATCAATGAACGTGGCGGAGTGCTTGGCCAAACCCTTGTACTGAGCGTTCGAGACCACAAAGGCAATCCGGCGCGCGGTATCAGCAATTTAAAGAAGTTCTCAAAGCGTGAAAATCTCGTCGCCGTGCTCGGCGGCGTACATACCCCTGTTGTGCTTCAAGAATTAGAAACGATACATGAAAACAAATTGCTTTTTCTTGTCCCTTGGGCAGCTGGAACGCCCATCACCAGTAATAGTTTTTCTCCAAACTATGTCTTCCGCGCATCTATAAGAGATAAAGAAGCCGGACCTGTACTTATCAAGCATGCAGTGGGTACGGGCGCCAAAAACGTCTACCTAGTGTTGGAGCGAACAGGATGGGGTCGCTCGAATGAGGTCTCTATGCGCCAAGCCGCAAAAGAGAGCGGACTTGAGGTATCGGGTGTCTCTTGGATCAATTGGGGTCAAAAGAACGTGACAAAAGAAGTGTCCGAGATTGCGGCCAGTGATCCAGATGCCATCATGCTCGTTGCAAATGCGCCAGAAGGAGTCGTTGTCGCGAACGCTCTGCTTAGCAATCCGGCACTTTCTAACAAACCCGTGATCGCACATTGGGGAATTGCGGGCGGGAATTTTGTTAACGCAGTGGGCTTAGAGCAGCTCTCCCGATTGAATGTCTCAACCATTCAGACCTTTAGTTTTTTAAATGCGTACGACCAATCAAAAGCTAGCGAAGTGTTGAGTGCTTATCAATCCACATATGATCCAAACGCTAGCCAAGAGAATATTCAGGGAGTTGTTGGCTTTGCGCAAGCCTACGATCTCGTCCATATGTTGGCGCTCGCGATTAAGTCAGCAGAATCCATTGAACGGCCCAAAGTGCGTGATGCATTAGAGGCGCTAGAAACGTATCACGGACTGATCAAGCACTACGAAAAACCGTTTTCTCCTGACCAACATGACGCTCTTCTTAGGGATGACTACTTCATGGCGGCATTCAATGAGAATGGCAACCTTGTACCAAATTAAAATAAAGGCGATACAAGTGAAGAAAGGCAAAAGCTTGAAGACGCTCTTAGGCGCACAAACATGACACAACGCCTACCGCTTTCTAAACGAGTGCGCAAGGCGACGCTTAGCCGTTTTATTCCGATTATTGCGGCTTCGCTCATCGCCGCGTTAGTCATCTCGTTTGCTTTTATTAATCTACAAATAGCCAAGAGCCATCAAACACATCTTAGCGAATTTTCTGCCAGTTATTACCGTTCAATCGCCGCGCTGAATGCACAGGTTGCTTCGCTTGCACGTAACGATTTGATGATAAACAGTCTCATCGACTTCAGTAATCGAGACTCTTACCTGCCCGTCTTCTTTCGCTCTTTAACTCCAACCAACCTCACCTCAGCCGACTCCAAATTCAGCATCGCGTTTACCGACTTTGAGGGCGAGATCATTACAGGTATTTTTATTGAGGCCTTCAAAGAAGTAGAACAGCATTTCGCCTGGAAGGAGCAGGCGTTAGAAAAAGGTCTTTCTTTTATCGAGGTTGGGAAAAATGGATTAATGATAGTACATCCAGTCATTTATGGTGGGTCAGCAGAGGGTGCGATCGCGTTACACATCCGATCACTCTCTTCTGTTTTGCGCGTTGAAACCGGCGAATACAACCTCGTAGTCACAGACGATTCAAGCATCATCTTCGAGGCGAACGAACAGTTTGTAGGCAAAGGACTAGCTGCAACCCTAGATATTGACTCAGGTGTTGCAGGCATGATTACGAACTCTAAGTTAATGCCCCTCAATAACAATAAGAGATTTGATCCATCGGATTTAGACAAGGCATTGACCGCAACCATCGTCCAGCCTTATCTCTCAGCTTACTCAGATGCGGGCTGGGTTATCGGTGCGCTAGCGCTCGCTTTAACGACCATTTTGTTTTCAACTCTGTTCAGTATCCGCCTAACGAGCAATATCGCCAGTAGAATTATCGATCGATTACGGGATCAAATTGGTGCGGCAAGAGATAAGCCAGGATCATTTAAAAAAATAGAACCTACGAAGAGCGAGTCTCGAGAAATTTTTGAATTAAGGCAGACCTTTAACTCGGTAATGGAAGAGTTGCTCGCTACCACTTTTGTAAAAGAGCGAGTAGAAGGTGTTATAGATTCGCTTGGCGAGATGCTCGTCGTGTACGATCTTCAAGGCGAACTA
>NZ_LWFU01000599.1:0-4137 GCF_001635135.1 Oleiphilus sp. HI0080 | reverse complement strand
CACCCTGAAGATAGATGACAATCAACGGCAGCGCCTGCGCCGAAAGTGCTTTTGCCAATCTCGCCCCAAATTCCGCGGTGGCGTGTTCGTTTACCAAGGATATTTGCATGTCAAAACAGGCCCGGCGACACATTAATTGCTTCAGTTTGCTAAACTAACGCAAGTTTGTAGAAAACAAATCTAGAAACAGCCTTAACTTAAGCAAGTACTTATTTGTTAAGCTTAGCAAAGCACCCCGGATTCTTCACTTAACATCATGTCACGATCAACAAATAACCTTGCACCTGTTTCACCCGCTCTGTGGAGCGCTATTCAAAACCGAGCAAAAGAGCTTGGCTTCCAACAGTTAGGCGTTACCTCAACCGATTTGGGCCAACATGTTGAGCGCTATAAACAATGGCTTCAAAAAGGTTATCACGCCGATCTTGACTACATGCACACCCATGGCAGCAAGCGCTGGACACCCGATGAATTGATTGAAGGCACGCTTCGAGTCATCTCGGTGCGCATGGACTATTTACCTGAAGAAATGGAAAGCGCAAATCGACAGCTTGCCGACCCTGAAGCGGCGTATGTTAGTCGATACACACTGGGCCGCGACTACCACAAGCTCATACGAAACCGACTCAAGCACCTGATTGGTTTTATCCGAGAGCAAAGCGAAGCTGAATTAGATTTCCGCGCCTTTGTTGACAGCGCGCCCGTCCTCGAACGCGCAATCGCGCAACAGGCGGGCCTCGGCTGGTTCGGCAAGAATACGATGATCATAAACCGCGAGGCCGGCTCGTGGTTTTTTTTGGGCGAGATATACACCAACCTGGAACTACCGTTAACAGGTTCCTATGAGCAAGAGCATTGCGGTCGCTGCACAGCGTGTCTTGATGTATGCCCAACCAATGCGTTCAACGGCCCCTATTCGCTGGACACCCGCAAGTGCATTTCTTACTTGACCATCGAAAACAAAAACGCAATTCCCTTAGAACTCCGAAAACCAATAGGTAATCGTATTTTTGGTTGCGACGATTGCCAACTTGTCTGCCCGTGGAATAAATTTGCAGAACACAGCTCCGAAGATGACTTTTCACCCAGAAACAAACTCGACGAAGCAAAACTCACCGAGCTTTTTTCTTGGACTGAGGAAGAGTTCTTAAAAAACACGGAAGGCTCAGCAATTCGACGCGCCGGCTATGAGGGTTGGCTTAGAAACATCGCCGTTGCATTGGGCAACGCACCAAGCAAGCCGGATGTTATTCAAGCACTTCAAACTCAAGCAGACGCAAGCTCAGCACTCGTGAGAGAGCATGTAGCCTGGGCGCTTGAGCAGCATTCACAAACGATCATCGATTAGCGCCTGCAGCTGGTTCGACAATTGCTCGCTGAGCAATGGCTCACCATGCGATGGCAATAATATACTAGGCGGATGCTCCGCAATAAATTTTGTACACCAGCTTTTGAACGCGGTTCTATCCGACATCAACAAGTATTTAATGACACGACTAAGCTTCAAGCCGGGCGCAGCACCCATTACTCTCTGAATAATGCGCGCAACGGGCTGGTTAGACATCCTCGGATAGTGCAAGAAGCTATCGCACGTCACCCATAACCAGCCATCCCCAGCCGGCATACAGAGCCACGCATCACCACCTCGATGCCCTGGCGGAATCGCCCAAAATGCCCGCCCATCCATATGAGGAATGCCGCGCTGAAGCTCAGAAATATCGAAAAGGCCTTTTTTGTTTAGACGCTTAATGGCTTTTTTTGAAGCAAAAAGCTGTGCATTCGGATAGCGAGATTTCCATGCTTCAACCCCCATGTAATGAAAACTATTGGGCATAACCAAGCGCAACCGTCGACCTTGATCAATATCATGCTCAGGATGCTTCTGGGCAAAACTCTCAAGCAGACTTTCTCCCGGGCTGATCACAGTCATCACCCCCTCCTTTCCTGCCACGCTGATCGTGTTAGAGGCAAAATTCGGAACGATATAACGCGCATATTCGACGCCAGAACAAGTTTCAATTGGATACCACTTAGCCATATATTTCCTTAAACCATCGGTCTTGCTACACTGCCGCTGCTGCGACAACGAAGGATCGAGCATGAAAATATACGGAGATCGTCAATCAGGCAACTGCTATAAATTAATTCTTGCAGGGAGCCTTCTAAATATTCGCTATCAATGGATAGAGATCGACATACTCAAGGGCGACACTCAAGAGCCAGACTTTCTAGCGAAAAATCCAAACGGAAAGATCCCCCTACTCGAACTTGAAAACGGAGACACCCTCAGCGAATCAAATGCAATCCTCAACTACCTCTGCGAAGGCAGCATGTACTACCCTGCAGATATTTGGATAAGAGCAAAAATTCATCAATGGCAGTTCTTTGAGCAATACAGTCACGAGCCCTATATCGCAGTAGCACGCTTTATTAACAAATATCTGGGGCTACCCGATGACCGAAAGCAAGACTACCTCGACAAACAAGAAGGCGGCAACAGAGCATTAGCCGTAATGGAAGAGCAGCTCAATCACACGGTTTTTCTAACTGGCGACTATCCGACAACAGCGGATATAAGCCTATTCGCATATACCCACGTTGCAGAAGAAGGCGGCTTTAACCTCAATAATTACCCGAGCGTCAAAGCGTGGATCAATAAAATGAAAGGCCTTCGTAACTTCGAAGCGATGTGATTACAGCTTTGAAAATAGATCGCTCTCAACCATCGATCGGATACTAGGATTCAGCATCCTACGACACGTTGCCAAACCTGAATTTATGAATGGATCGAGAAACATACACGACGCGCAGAGCAAAACACTCACGCCTCATTCAAAAGGCACAATATCAGAGAGCGCGAATAAAATGGATCTCCGCATCAAGCTCTAAACCTCAGCCAGAAGGAAAAAATACTGGGAATGCAGGCAGGGACTCAAGCACGCGCTCATCATGCGCAGGAACGATAACGATATCGGGCTGATCGACGCTTAATTGATGCACCTTTTCAACCACGCCTGCATTCTGTTCAAAATCCGCATCAACGCCGACGATTGTTTTCACTAGCCAAGGCCTTGAGCTGTTATTGGTCACACCCTCTAATACCCAGGTAGTATCTCCAATAAAGAAATAACGCGCACCACCTTCAAGGTTTAGGAACATCCCCAAATGTCCATGCGCATGTCCCGAGGTATCAACTAGCACAACACTTGAATCACCAAACACGTCCATACTCTGGGCAAATCCCTCATAAGCACCATCCTCTAAAGAAATAAAAGACCAATTAATGCTCGGATCATCGAATTGCGATGCGACGAAGCCAGGAGGCTCACCCTCTTGCGCCTCTTTAAAACTTACCTCTTGAACCCATACCGGAACCGGAGAAAAATCTTCCAAACCACTCACATGATCCCAGTGCATATGACTTGGAATCACCATATCGATCAAAGATAAGTCGAAACCAGCCTCACGCAATTGCTCAACGGCTGGTTTATGGTCAACCACTTTGAACAGCTGCTGATCAAACCAAGAGAATGAGGCCATTTGGTCTTCAAGCTGAGTGCCAAGACCTGTATCCCAAAGCAAAACGCCTTTTGGATGACGCACCAGAACAGCAGGATGCGCTAGCGTGCGCACTTCAAACACATCACCACCTTCGACGACCATCGCCTCGAGCGTTCCTGCAGAGTAACCTGTTGTTATAACACTAAACTGCGGAGCATCGACGCTTTTAAAATCAGAGGCGTTGCTGTCGGAGCGCTTCGTCTCCCCTTCGCTGGAGTGCACACTAACGCTATAAAAAATGAATATTAAGAGAAGGAATAAAATGCGCATCGGCTTGCCCTAGGACTTTGTTTGGTGACCAATACTGTCACTCAAACCAAGAAGACTAGCAAGACGTGTTATTGCAACGCTGTGTTGCACACGCGCCTTCAGCCACGCACTTCTTATTACCAGCTCCTCGACGTAAACCTTACAAAGCCCATTAAAGCACCATTACTTCTATGGAGGCTAACGCTCGCTCCATTCTGATAATTTCGCAGATAGTACCTCTACGTCTATTGGCTTACTGATATAGTCATCCATACCCGCATCAAGGCATTTTTCACGATCACCTTGCATGGCGTTTGCGGTCATAGC
>NZ_LWFU01000598.1:0-1185 GCF_001635135.1 Oleiphilus sp. HI0080 | reverse complement strand
ACTGAGTGGTGACATTGAGCGCATTCGTTCCTACTATCTTGATAGCGGTTACATCAAGTTCAATATTGAGTCTACTCAGGTCTCGATTTCTCCAGATAAACAGAACGTATTTATTACCATCAACGTTGATGAGGGGCCGTTATTTACTGTTCGTGACTTTGAGCTCAAAGGGGATTTAGTGCTTGAAAAGAGTGAGTTGGAAGAACTTGTCTTTATCAAGCCGGGAGATACATTTTCTAGAAACAAACTCACCCTTTCTGCTGAGCAAATTTCGCGTGCTTTAGGTGGCGAAGGTTACACCTACGCGAGTGTAAATCCCATTCCTGAGCCGCATGACGACAACAGTGCGAGTATTGTTTTCTATATTGATCCCGGCAAGCGAAACTACGTGCGCAGGATTAACTTTATAGGGAATACCACAACAAAAGATGCTGTACTCCGTCAAGAAATGGTTCAAATGGAAGGTGCTTCCGCGTCGACGGATCTCATAGAGGTATCCAAAACGAAACTTTCTCGCCTCGGTTACTTTGGTAATGTGTCCGTAGAGACGCCGTCTGTGCCTGGTGTCAACGATCAAATCGATGTTAACTACTCCGTTGAGGAGCAGAGCTCGGGTAATTTATCCGCAAGTCTGGGTTTTAGTCAGGGGAGCGGGCTAACTCTTGGTTTAAGCGTTTCTGAGAATAATTTTTTCGGTACAGGCAAACGCGTTTCGTTTGGTATAAACACGAGCTCCTCAGTGAAGTCAGCGAATTTCAGTTATTTGAACCCTTACTATACAGTCGACGGCGTGAGTCGCGGTTTCAGTGTTTATGCTCGCGAAACGGATTTTGATCAGTCGAATCGATCTGATTACATTCTTGATGCATCGGGCGCGTCGGTCACCTTTGGGTATCCGATTGATCCTGTTTCTCGTCTTAGCTTCGGCGTTGGTGTTTCTAACACGGCTTTAGAGGTCGGAGATCTTCCGCCACTAGAGATTCAGCGCTTCATCGATCAAAATGGTGATAACTTTAACAACTTTGATGTGACGTTAGGGTGGTCGCGAAGTACATTAAATCGCGGAATGTTTCCGACTGCTGGTTGGCGTCAGGGGCTTTCTGGTGAGATCACGGTTCCCGCAAGCGATCTGTCGTTTTATAAGCTTCGGTACAATTCGAATTTCTATGTGCCATTAAGTGAATC
>NZ_LWFU01000597.1:0-1697 GCF_001635135.1 Oleiphilus sp. HI0080 | reverse complement strand
TTCAGCCATTAAGGTATTACAAGCTACCAAAACACGTTCGCGATAGTCATTCTCTACAGCGAATCGTGTTTCATCTAGCTTGTCTAATATTTTTCGGTTTACGGCCTTGCGCTTTTCAAAGCGAGGCATTGACTCGAGGCGTTCATATACCTCGTTAAAGACACCAAGAACCTCATCATGGTGCAGACGGGCATCCAAATGATCCAAAAGAATCTTGACCCTCATGCATCCTTCAGAAATCTCAACCTGCTCGTCAAGCATAGAGGAACAAAGAATACGTATGCTTTCGCGAAGTTTGTCCTGATTAATCTTTGCCTTGGACCTTGCTTCAATAACCGCTTCTTTGTGAGCATCAAGAAAACGAACCTGACGTGCGATCTTTATTGATAACGCAATACAAATCAATGCTCCTAATATTGAGAAAAACCAAAGCAATGTTGTCATTTCCACACCTCGCTCCTTGCCAAATCGCTAGTTAGTTTTTGGGTGTTGCCCGTTCAATAAGATATGCGCAGTCGATATTTTGAGGTAAACCGCCGTACAGTAGACCAGACGTAGTTCCTCCAAGACGCGCTTTACAAAATGCATCTGCAACCACACGATCGCCGAACTGAATTAAGCAAGAAGCCTGTAAACTCAAAGCGATCTTTTCAATCAACGAGCGCGAGATATATTGCACCTCATCTGGTTGCAAGGCGTGAACGCCCTCAAGCGCTGAGAACAGCTCAGCGCTATATTGATCAAACTCAGCTACCACACCTTTCGCACTACTCAACTCGCGAAGTAGGGCGTCGACACTTTCGGGTGCGCGCTGCATGGCTCGTATCATGTCTAAGCATTGTACGTTGCCACTGCCCTCCCAGATTGCGTTAACCGGCGATTCTCTGAAGAGTCGAGGCATGATTGTGTCTTCCATGACGCCCATACCTCCGATACACTCCATGGCCTCGTACGCGTGCCCGGGGGTCCGTTTGCATATCCAATATTTGCCAACCGCCGTACCGATCCGCATTAATGCAGCTTCATCTTGAGCCTCATCCATACGATCAAGGGCGCGCGCCATGCGCAACGTGAGCGCCAAAGCCGCCTCGCTTTCAAGAATCAAATCTGCAAGAACGTTCTGCATGAGAGGTTGCTTGTTCAACAAGGCACCAAAGGCTGCTCTAGAAGCGCAATGGTGGGTTGCCTGCGCAACCGCTTGCCGCATTCCCGCGCTCGATCCTATCATGCAGTCAAAGCGCGTCATGGCTACCATATCGAGGATTGTCGCGACGCCTTTACCCTCCTGCCCGAGTAACCATCCTTGCGCACCGCGCAGTTCCGTTTCGCTTGACGCGTTAGAGACATTCCCCATTTTGTTTTTTAGCTTTTGGATCTGTATGGGATTCTTAGTCCCGTCGTCTTTCCAGCGAGGAACTAGGAAGCAAGATACTCCGGACGTTGTTTGAGCAAGCACCAGAAACGCATCACACATCGGTGCTGAAACGAAGTATTTGTGGCCAACGAGTTCGTAAAGCCCATCTGTGTTTCCATCAATAGGGAAGGCACGAGTGGAGTTCCTTCTAACATCTGAGCCGCCCTGCTTCTCAGTCATTGCCATCCCAATGGTGACGCTGTCTTTCTGAAAATGGGGTATATTTCGAGGGTCGTAAGTTCGGTTTAGGATTTTGGGTGCCCAAATATCATAAAGCTCGGGT
>NZ_LWFU01000596.1:0-4272 GCF_001635135.1 Oleiphilus sp. HI0080 | reverse complement strand
TTATCCAGATACAGCGCTCCCGCACTGAGATTTATACGGTTTGTCAGTTCAACCTCAGAAAGCCCTTCCCCGAGATTGATATCTCGTGCAACCTTCAAAGACAGCAAGGCTCTGCGAGGGTTACGGCTCGTTGCTGCGTAATCAGTGGCAAGATTGTAATAGGCGGAAGCTGCCCACTCTCCTTCCAAGGCCCTGCTCAGAGACTGCGCAGCGAAGTTGTGATTACCTAGCTCGATAAAGCACTGCCCGCGAAGGTAAGCACGTTGATTTTGAAGTGCGCCATTCAGATCTTGCGCTTTACCTTTAAGGTGCTTGAGCGCGTTTTTGCAATCACCCTGCCTGTATAATAAGGAGGCCAGTCGCAATCGCGAGCGATCCCGCTCATTAAGGGTTTTAATGTGTTGCTCTAAAGTCTTAAGAGGATAGCTTTGTGCCAAACCGAGATGCTGCTCTGCCAACGCGACGTGAAGTGGGTTTGTATCACGGTCATCCGCCTGCAGCATCGTTAGCACGGTAAAGTAATCCTCTCGGTCGAGGTGATACTCAAGCATGCCTTTCTTAATCTCAGTCGGCAGTGCGTCACTGGCTAGCGCAGGAGTCAACGCAAAACTGATTGATAGCAACAAAACGAGGCGGAGAAACGTATGCGCCGAACTATAAGTCGATAAACCCATCACCACCAAACTAACCCACTACCATTGCTTAACTTTGAAAATAGGTTCACCGGTTGTGGGACTCTCCGCCACAATTAACTGGATAAATCGCGCTTCATTCGTCTTGTCGAAGTTAAGCGCTTTTTTCCGCTTAAAATAGCCGCCTGTTCGCCCTTGTCCGTTGAAACTTGCAGTGAGCTTATGCTTTCCGGGTGCCACACTTCCCATATACAGTTGCTGCAAACCACCGTTTAAAAGTGACTGCAAATCACCAGGCTGATAGAGATGAGAGGAAACCAAAGTATCATCAACAAAGAGTTCGATAGAGTCCAATTTAAAACGCGTGCGCTCCGTGAGGCTGAGAAACACACCAAATTTGACGTCGGGAGGGTAAAGTAAGGCTTCTTCGAGCACCGCGAGGTCTTGGCTTAGCGAAAGGATATCGCTTTTCAGCTGTTGGGCTTGCTTCTTTAGCTCTGCAACCTGAGGGTTGGTTGCGCTCTCGGCCGCAATTGCGGAAAAAGCGAGCAACGGGAAAAGTAAAAAAACGGCGTAACGCATGTGGCACTTCAAGATATAAGTTCCTGATTTGATGATCAAAACTTCAAGTCGAGCAGAATTAAACGCAAGTCTACCAAGATCGACCATCAACACTGTGAAGCAGTTAGGAAGTTACCAGAATTTTACTGAATAATACGATTATCGGCTGAGGTACTTCATCGCCGATTCAAGCCCTTCGACACTCATGGGATACATATGGTCTTCGACCAAACTCTTTGTGATCCCTAGTGAACCTCCCTCTCCCCAAT
This sequence comes from Oleiphilus sp. HI0080, assembly GCF_001635135.1. Lineage (NCBI taxonomy): Bacteria > Pseudomonadati > Pseudomonadota > Gammaproteobacteria > Oceanospirillales > Oleiphilaceae > Oleiphilus > Oleiphilus sp. HI0080. The sequence goes on along the minus strand of NZ_LWFU01000596.1, from coordinate 2,810 downwards.
AGTGCTCAGGCAGCGGATTGATCCACGCAACTTTGTCAAAGTGTTCCGTGACCCGTTGCATCCATATGGCACCAGCCTCTTCATTCCAGTGCTCTATGCTGCCACCAGCCTGAGTAATTTCATATGGCGCCATCGATGCATCGCCGACAAAAAGTACTTTATAGTCCGCTGTATACTTATGGAGAATGTCGTACAAAGATGTCGTCTCATTGCTTCGTCGAAGATTGTTCTTCCAAACACTCTCGTAAATAAAGTTATGGAAGTAAAAATACTCCATATGTTTGAACTCAACACGCGCAGCAGAGAAGAGCTCTTCACAGACCTTAACGTGTGGATCCATCGATCCACCAATGTCGAAAAAGATGAGCACCCTTACCGCGTTATGGCGTTCTGGGACCAACTTAAGATCAAGAAAACCTGCGTTACGCGCAGTTGAACGAATCGTGTCATCAAGATCCAACTCATCTTCCGCGCCTTGACGCGCAAACTTTCTCAAACGACGCAACGCGACTTTAATATTTCGAATACCCAGCGTTACATCGCCGTCTAAATCCTTGTACCCCCGTTTTTCCCAGACCTTGACAGCCTTGCCGTGACGACCCTTCTTCTGACCAATACGAACGCCTTCGGGGTTATAGCCATTTTGCCCAAAAGGTGACGTACCACCCGAGCCAATCATTCTGTTGCCGCCCTCGTGCTTCTTTTCTTGTTTCTCAAGCCGATCGCGAAGAGCATCCATGAGTTCATCAAACCCTCCCATGGACTCGATCTTTTCTTTTTCCTCGTCACTAAGGTATTTCTCAAGCTCCGACTTCAACCAGTCTTCAGGTATTAGCTCTTTGAAAAGATCATCTAATGCTTCAATGCCTTTGAAATAGCTCTCGAAGGCTCGATCAAACTTGTCGAAGTTCTTTTCATCTTTGACCAGGCACAGACGGCTTAGATAATAAAAATCATCGAGCGATGCAAAAGCCAGTTTATTATCCAGTGCCGAGATCAGATCTAACAACTCTCGAATTGTCGCTGGTACGCGATAACGTCGAACCTCTTCGAAAAAGCCAATCAGCATGCTTAACCCTTTCTGCGAGCCATAAATGCAAGGCGTTGCAACAACTGTACATCCTGCTCGTTTTTGAGCAGAGCCCCGTACAGTGGAGGAATCGCCTTGCTCGGATCTCGCTCGCGTAACAAGCTCTCACTGATGTCATCAGCAATTAACAATTTCAGCCAGTCAATCAACTCACTGGTACTGGGTTTTTTCTTCAAGCCTGGCACTTTTCGCACATCGAAAAATACATCTAGTGCTTCGCGAAGAAGATCCTTTTTGATGTCTGGGTAATGCACATCAACAATTTTCTCCATTGTTTCCGCGTCGGGAAAATCGATGTAATGAAAGAAGCATCGGCGTAAAAACGCATCAGGCAATTCTTTCTCATTGTTACTCGTAATCAAAACAATCGGGCGTTGCTTGGCAACGATACGTTGCTGAGTCTCGTATACATAAAACTCCATTTTGTCGATTTCTAAAAGCAGATCGTTTGGAAACTCAATATCCGCTTTATCAATCTCGTCGATCAACAAAATCACGCGCTCTTCCGCTTCAAAGGCCTCCCAAAGCTTTCCCTTCACGATATAGTTGGAAATGTCATGGACTCGATCCACACCTAATTGTGAATCTCTTAGCCGCGAAACGGCGTCGTATTCGTAAAGACCCTGCTGCGCTTTAGTTGTGGACTTGATATGCCACTGGATTAGTCTGGCACCCAAGGCGCTTGCAAGCTGTTCAGCTAGCATGGTTTTACCGGTTCCTGGCTCGCCTTTGATGAGCAAAGGCTTTTGAAGTGCGATCGCAGAATTGACCGCCATTTGAAGATCGTCAGTTGCGACGTAGTCCTGAGTACCCTTGAACGACATAATATTTCCTAAATAGATTTGGGCTAAACGTGCGACATTCTAAAGCAATGCACGTTTATTGCCCATACAACAGATTGTTCCACGTTATGTACAGCCCTTATGATGAAAATGGATTACTAACAACAAAATACACGCTATAAAGCGTGCAATGTAGACGCAAACGAACAAGCCCTGTTGATCCATAAACGTATAAATCAGCGTACAATATCTTAATCAACTTCAAGGAATAGAGTTTAGGATGAAAACGAAGTTAATTCTTTTGGCCCACGGTAGTAGTAGTAAAGAATGGTCTGATGCGTTTTATCAGATGACTAAGCGTGTTCGTGAGAGCTTTAAAGAAGCCGATTTGGCATTTATGGAGCTCAGCTCCCCCTCTCTGGAAGAAGTGTGCATTGAGGCCAAGCAAGACGGCTTCCAAAACGTTCGGGTTCTTCCGCTGTTCTTGGCCATTGGCCGCCATCTTAAGACAGACGTCCCCCGAATGATTTCAGAATACGAAAACACACTGGGGCTAAAGATCGACTTGCTGCCACCAGTCGGTCAACACCCTGCTATCGAAAATGCGATGTACGAAGCCGCTTCAGCGTACTTAAGTGAAAAAAGTTAGTCGGTCCTGCTTTGAAAACGCATTTGAGAACACGAGCCAATACCGATCTGAACCTTAGATCTGGCAGTCGCTTGATTTGAAGGCAAGGTAAGCAAAATGAAACACGACATTGATTATTTAATAACTGGCGGGTCCGGCCTAATTGGCAGTGCATTTATCCGATCACTGCCGAGCGAGGTTTCGGTTGTCGTTCTCTCCCGTCAAGAGCCGAAGACCGTTACTGCTAAAATCGGAAGGAAAGTGGAAGTTATTTCGAGCTTCACCCAGATTCCGGCGAAAAGTACGATCC
>NZ_LWFU01000595.1:0-1541 GCF_001635135.1 Oleiphilus sp. HI0080 | reverse complement strand
TAGGAAAAATTATACTAGGACCGTGACCTGGAATGTTCGCCAGCCAGATAAGTCCTCGAGCCGATACTTTTTTATAGGCAAGTATTTCACGTGTTGTGTGCATGTCCCCTTCGGCGGGAAAGCCTAATATACGTCAGGTATTCGCCACCTTGAACCTTTCGGTTCAAGGCCCTATCAGGCAGCGGCATTTTGGGCACACTTACGAGACAGCGCTCATGAAAAGCACTCCTAAGAACGTCATAAAAAATGATCGCGCAAGCTACACTCTCGAGCAGCAGCGACAGACTATCCGCAAACGCCGACTAGCATTATCTCCAGAAGATCGAAGCGATTTAGGCCAACAAATTTGTCAGAGAGCGCTCCAAACGCTTTATTACAACAAAGCCCAAAACCTTGCTCTATATCTTTCAGCACTCGGTGAAGTAGAAACACAAAGCCTGATAGATCAGGCCCTATCACACGGAAAACACGTTTATTTACCGGCTCTCGACCCAATCAACAAAGAGCGCATGTACTTTGTTCACTTCCAACCCGGTACTCGCTTGGTGGAGAATCGCTTTGGCATGGCTGAGCCAGAACTGAAAGAAGAAAACGTGATCTCGCCAAAGCACTTAGACCTTGTGATATGTCCTTTGGTCGCCTTCGATGAGCAAGCCAACAGAGTGGGGATGGGGGGCGGATTTTATGATCGCCACTTCGCATTTAAAAACGAGATCGCCTTCGCATCCAAACCTCCGTTTATGCTGGGTTTCGGATATGATTTCCAAAAAATCCAAAAAATAGACGTCGCGCCTTGGGACATACCAATGGACGCGATCATCTCGGAAGCGGCAACTTACTTACCACGCAAAAACTGATGGTAAACCGGATTATTCGTCTCATCCCAGTAGCGAAAGCCGATCTCATCAAGCATCTCATTGAATAGCTTCAACTCAGATTTATCGACCTGTACGCCCATAAAAACACGACTGTAGGCGGCACCATGGTTTCGATAATGGAACATAGAGATATTCCATTTACTTCCCAGTGAGGTGAGAAATTTCATCAAGGCTCCGGGCCGCTCAGGGAATTCAAATCGGTACACGTGCTCGTTTTCAACCTGAGAACGCCCACCCACCATATGGCGAATATGCAATTTAGCCAGTTCATTATCCGTTAAATCACTCACCGGATAACCCTGCTCTTCGAGCTCTTCAACAAGCTGCAAACGCTCACCATCGACACCCGAGGTCTGTACACCTACAAAAATCTGCGCTTCATAACCATCTGCGTAACGGTAGTTAAACTCAGTGATATTACGCCGGTGTAAGGCTTTAATAAACCTTTTATAGCTGCCAGGTTTCTCCGGTAGCGTCACTGCCAAGATCGCTTCGCGCTTTTCGCCAATTTCCGTTCGCTCTGAAATGTAACGCAAACGATCAAAATTCATATTTGCGCCAGACACGACCGTTAACAAGTTCTCACCCTGAACCCCGGTTTGCTCAACATATTTTTTCAGGCCTGCCACACCAATCGCGCCAGCAGGCTCCGCAATGGCGCGG
>NZ_LWFU01000594.1:0-2579 GCF_001635135.1 Oleiphilus sp. HI0080 | reverse complement strand
CGTTACTGTCGTTGGCGCTACATTTGTCTTTTTTATTAAGAGGCATCAAAGGTTACGTTATAGGAAAGAGGCGCTGCTAGCGCTGCTAGATCTCGAGAGACGATATTTCAAATCGACACCAGACCTAACATCTGACACAGGTCATCGGGATGCAAGTCGTCTCAACGCGGAAGTAAATATGTTTTTAAAACGCATCCTCAGCAGTCAGCAAGGCTCTGCCGACTATCGAACGCAAACATCCGACGCATGGAAGCAGACTTTAGACGAGAAGCTTCCTTTCCTTTCCGAGCAAGACAAAGACCTTTTAGCATCTGGTCATTACGCCCCCGTTGCGACGCGCCTTGATAGGGCCTTTTTTGAAAGCCTAAAAAAATGGCTTAAGAGGCAGCGTTGATGGAGCTACTCACAGTAATCGACCAAATTGATTTCGTATGGCCTTACGCAGCTCTTATTGCACTATTGCCTCTGCTGTTTCGCAGTTTGAGAAGCGATGAAAGTCAAAATCCAGAAATGACAGCGCCAGCCATCTCGGCCTACGCACAAGCCCATGCAGAATACGGTTTTGCGACGGTCTCTTCGCAGCGCGAACACAAACGAAAGAAAGTTTTTCTCTATGTTCTTTGGATCCTACTTACAGTTGGATTAATGCGCCCACAGTTTTTTGGTGCGAGCGTCGAGCTACCGCTAGAGGGACGTGATCTGATGTTAGCAATCGACATTTCGCCAAGCATGAAAGAAGTAGACATGCCCTTAAATGGACGACGTGCCACGCGAATCGATGTGGTAAAGAGCGTGGTCGGAGATTTTTCACAGCGCCGCGAAGGTGACCGGATCGGTTTGATCCTGTTCGGAACACAACCTTACGTTCAGTCGCCGCTTTCGTTCGACACCGAGACAGTCAATACACTTTTGCAAGAAGCATTTCTTGGTATGGCTGGTCAAGCAACCGCGATTGGTGATGCAATTGCCCTCGCCGTGAAGCGTTTGAAAGAGCGACCCGAGCAAAGCCGTGTATTGATATTGCTTACGGACGGCGCCAACACAGCTGGCGAGATACCACCTCAAAAGGCGGCCCAATTAGCCAGTAGTTTCGGCGTGAAAATTTACACCGTTGGCATTGGTGCCGATGAGATGTTGCAACGAAGCTTTTTCGGCTCTCGTACTGTAAACCCCTCTGCTGATTTGGATGAAGATATGTTGCGAACCATCGCAGACACAACCGAGGGGGCGTATTTCCGAGCAAGAAACACGGAGGAGCTCGAGCAGATCTACGCCGAAATTGACACGTTAGAGCCCATCGAATCTGCAAAGCGTACGTATCGGCCACAAAAATCCCTTGTCCACGTGCCTGTGCTCATCGCTCTATTCCTATTTGTTTTATATAAGCTCATTGTTGTTGCTCAACGCATGCGAACCAACAAGAGACAGGAGGCAAGGCGCGATGGACTTGCTTAACCACCTGCCAGACTTACACTTCCTCAGGCCCGAACTACTTGCCCTGCTTGTGCTATTGCCGCTACTGATTTGGTTGCTTCGTAAAGGCGTTACCAGAGACAATTCTTGGAGCCAGCACATCAACCCGACCTTACTTCAGGCGATGCAGGGAAAGCAAAACGTAGCCCGCAAGAAGCGCACGCGCACTGGGTTACTTTTGACATCGCTCGCACTGCTCTTGATTGCAGCCGCAGGTCCGAGCTGGATTGAAAAACCTCAACCTGCAACTCAGCGTAGCGACAACATGGTCGTTATAATGGATTTATCTTTGTCGATGCTTTCTGAAGATACCCCGCCTTCAAGACTAGTCAGGGCGAAGCAAAAAATTGTCGATCTATTAAGTATGCGGAAAGAAGGTAGCACTGCGTTAATCGCGTTCTCAGGTGACAGCTTTGTCGTTACCCCGCTTACCGATGACATGCGCACAATCGAGTCGAACCTTGCAGCACTCGAGCCACTCATCATGCCAGTCATCGGCAGCCGTCCGGACCTTGGGGTAGACCAGGCCAAGGATCTTTTGGCTAAAACCGGCTCATCTACGGGGCGAATTGTCCTGGTAACCGATGGCGTTGCTCCACATCAAATTGACCGCATTACAGACATGCTTACTAGCACAGAATTCGAGCTCAACATCATTGCGGTAGGCACGGAAGAAGGCGGACCGATAAAGCTTCCAGATAATCGCGGTTATCTCAAAGACGGTGGGTCAGTGGTGATCGCGAAGACTGAGTTAGCGCCACTCAGGGCGCTCGCTATAGAAAATCGCGGCGTATTTTCTGAACTAGCATTGAACGACAGTGACCTTGAAGCGATAAACGCAGCAGGCACCCTACTAAGTTCAGAACATCAACAAAATGCTCTTCGCGGAGAATTCGATCAGTGGGAAGATATGGGTTTCTTGTTTCTCGTTCTGGCACTCCCCCTTTGCTTGCTTGCGTATCGCCAAGGCGGCCTTCTTATTCTTTTAATCTTTATCAGTCCTCAACAGGCGGATGCGTTTGAGTTTAGCGATCTGTGGTTGACGCCAGATCAGCAAGCTCAGCGTCAAGTCCAACAAGGTAACTACGATATTGCCGCGCAACTGT
>NZ_LWFU01000593.1:0-2197 GCF_001635135.1 Oleiphilus sp. HI0080 | reverse complement strand
TTCGCCTGCACCGAACTCTCAAAACACTTCTTAAACGGGTCTATTACTCCTCAGGAAAAACAGCGTAAGGTGATTAATCTCGTTACGAGCCTCCACCTTGCCCTGACTACGGGATACAAAATCGTTTTAGTAGAGACGGTTCCAGAGCTTGGTACAGAATTGGCGCGTAAAAACTTTGCTGGTGCCGCGCATCGAGTTATTACCGAATTAGGCAAGATTCTTCTTCTCAGTTCAAAGCTCTACGTGTACATACCGAAAAACGCGTGGAAAGATATGAACGAAGTCTATCGTTTTAGTGACGATCTTGGCTTAATGAAATATCTCGTTCTCGACGAGGAAAACGAATTCGTAAAAGAAACATCTATCCGAAGAGCCTACAAGCGCAACCTGCTTCTTGCATGTAGTCGTACCAATCAGCTGCGGCAACGGGAGATTGACAACGCATGGAGCGTCTACGAACTATGGTCAGATTATGTTGAACTTGGAAGAAAATACCTGCCTTCGGCTGTATTCTGCGTAAATCTATCCGATGACCGCCCCCCAAAACATAAAAGCCTTGTACATGAAGATCTAGATGAATATTTTCATGGCTTTGACACGGTCGAACTTATAACCCGCATTACTTCTCACATAAGCGCGTCGTCCAAAACAAATAGCAGCGATGTAAAGCATCTAGAAATGCCGGTACATCTATCAAATTCGTTGTTGCAGCACTTACACCATTCTCTTGGCATTTTGACAAAGCGAACCTTTAAACGTATCGCAAGTAGCGGCAAGTTAGATGTCGCGGTTGGCCTAAGCGGGATTCATTTTTACACATCAGGAAAAACGGCCTTTCAGCCTCATCTCTTTGGCATAGAACCGATTGATTTAGACCAAGAAAATGAGCGCAAAGGTCACAAATCATTTAATGATCCTTGGGCAAATGCATTTGATGCTGCAAGCGTCGATAGCGCAAAATCGCTAAAGAGTGAATCGGTCATCGATTACACTAACCATCCTGAGAGCGCTGAGAAAGACTTTCCAGTGCACTCAACCGCACTGATAAATACAAGCCCTGGGGGTTACTGCATTCAGTGGCCAGGCAACGTGCCGAAAAACGTTCAGGCAGGGGAATTACTTTGTGTGCGTGAAACCCCTGAGAAATCATGGAGTATTGCCGTCATTCGCTGGATGCGTCATTCAAAACAACAAGGCACTCAAATTGGCATCGAACTTCTTGCTCCAAGAGCGAGGCCGTGTGCCGTGCAACAGCTGAACAAAACTGGCAAACACAGCGAGTTTTTAAGAGGCTTATTGCTACCGGAATTAAGTAGCATCGGACAGCCAAGTACGCTTGTGACGCCTAGAATGCCGTTTAAAGAGGGCAACAAAGTGCTGCTCCGCTTTAGTGGTGTAGAGTCGAAATGCATACTCTCCAGCACCGTTGCAGAAACAGGTAGTTTCAGCCAATTCGTCCTTAGCACAACGCATATGCTCGACTCAAAGTCTCCCGAATTCGAAGAGACCGAAATCGTGCGAGGAGACGAGTTAAATATTGAAGATGAGTTCGACTCTCTTTGGCCAAGTTTGTAGTTCAAGTGGTTTAGAAAAAAAATGACAAAAAGCACAGAGACCCTCTTCCTATTAGTTTTGGAAGACTCCCAAAATGATGCAGAGAAACTCGTCAGCCTGCTTCGCAATGCCGGTTTAGCTACGCGCGCCAAACTTGTTAGCGACGAAGAAGAGCTAGACGAAGCTCTTTCTAGCGGAAACTGGGATCTGTTTGTTGCTCGAGAATCCGTCGCGGATTTCGACTTAAGCCAAGCCTGCACCTTGATAAAAAAGAACGATCTATACGTGCCACTGATCGTCATTAGCGAAGAGTATGATGAAACCAAAGTGACCGACTTAATGAAAGCCGGCGCACATGACGTTGTTTCAAGCAATCAAGATAAACATTTAGTCGAGGTTGTTAAGCGCGAGATTCAGCACGTTCGAGATCTAAAGCGATTGCGCCGTATCGAAGTTGAAATTCGCGATGTCGAGCACCGCTGTGAGCTACTGCTAGATAGTTCCAAAGACGCGATCGCATACGTCAACGAAGGCATGCACATCTACGCCAACACCTCTTACCTTGAATTTTTGGGTTATGACGACATCGACGAAATGATCTGCATCCCGATCATGGACACACTTGACGCCGCCTCCCAAGAAA
>NZ_LWFU01000592.1:0-6265 GCF_001635135.1 Oleiphilus sp. HI0080 | reverse complement strand
GAATATTCTGCCTACCTTAAACAGAATTTGGCACTTCGAATCGAACAGGCAAAACTACTCTTAATGCGTCATCGCTTAGATGCGTTTTCGACACAGCTCGGTGGCAGCATCGAATGGGCTCGCAATAGCTTCCCTCAAAACGATGCCAGAATAGATGCGCTTCTCTCAGAGCTTTTGGCCATCAATGAGGCACGACCACACCAGGAAGATCTAGAGATCTCTGGCTCGTTAGAACTTCTAAGAAGCAAGATTGAACAGAAATATCGCGATCGTACACTGGATATGCGTGCGCCAGCCGATAAATCAAACAACGAGGACGCGACCGAATGAGACGCTTATTTTTCCTCATTGTCTGCGCCTTATTCGTCACAGCGTTGATCGTTAAAGGCATTCAATACGATACAGGCTATGTTCAAATTACCTATGGGCACTGGCTAATCGAAACAAACTTGTGGGTCTTGCTCGCTTTAATCATCATGGCCGCTTCCGGTCTCTATCTCATCTTTGGCTTACTCAGAAGTTTTAAGAAAAGCGCGGGCGGCGTCCTTCATTGGAATCGAATACGGCCTAAGAAAAAGGCAAACCAACAGAGTGAGTCAGGGTTATTGGCGTTTCTTGAAGGAGATTGGGACAGCGCACAAAAGCTACTTACGCAATCCGCGAAGCACGCGCGCATGCCCATCGTTAATTTACTGGCAGCAGCAAATGCGGCTCACCAGCAAGGCAACCACAAACAGTCTGCCGAGATTCTTAAGCGGGCGCACCAGTTATCTGGTGGCTCTGAGCTTGCCGCAAGCCTTACACAAGCTCGACTGCATATCGAGGTTGGTCGATTCGAGGCAGCGCTAGCGGTGCTTGTTCGCTTACAAAACAAATACCCCAAGCATCCCTATGTCGCCCAGCTGCTCGTTAAGGTCTACACGGAACTAGAAGACTGGGAACAACTCGTCCGGTGCTTTGAAGGTGAACAAAGTAAGCTTGTTCACCTGGATGAAGAGTTCGAACGCAGCATTTGGGCAAAGCTTTTTGCTAGCTACGCTAAGAAGTTTGAGGCGAGCCAAGAAAAGGCTGAGATCACCGAAACACTATCGGAGCTTTGGAAAAGAGTACCCGGCAAGTATCGTTTTGATGAACACGTAATTTATGCCTACACACGGGAACTTCTAGCGATTCGTGCGGATTACGAAGCGGAAGTTATTCTTCGCAAAGCGCTTGATAACAACTGGAGTGAGAATCTTGCGGACGCTTACGGGCGCACTCAAGGCAAAGATAGAACCGAGCAGCTATTACATGCAGAGAAATGGCTAAAGGAGCGTCCGAACAGCCCTAGGCTGCTGCTTGCACTTGGGCGCCTATCTCTTCGCTGTGAACTATGGGGCAAGGCGGCCGAGTATCTTGCCGCAAGCCAGAAACAACAGGCCTCGCTTGAAGCGGTTGCAGAACTCTATCGCTTGTTCACTCATTTAGGTAAACCCGAGAAAGAGACCGAAAACCTGCTCAACAATCTAATGAACCATATCCAACTACCAGAGTTACCACAGCCGCGCTTAACGCGAAGCAATCACTAGATTTGATCACGGCTGACATACTCAAGCACATCAGAATAAAAATGCTCTTGCGATAGGCCTGCCTGCTCAAGCGCATCAAGCGATGTATAAACCAATTTTGGTGAGCCGGCGGCAAATACGAGGCTATTGGACAAATCATCGTGACTACTCAAGATCGCATCCGCTAGCAAGCTATGATGTTCCGTACAGGTTGGATCAAGCGTTTCTGTAACTACACATTCAAAACGAAAATTTTCGTGCGTTTCCGCAAGGTTCTGCACGCTTTCTAGCGCATACAAATCGCTTTGCTTTCTCGCGGTCCAGTAGAGACTCAACTCTTGCTGAAAGCCGTTCGCTAAAAGATACTCGATGATGCTTTTCATCTGCGCAAATCCGGTTCCCGCAGCAAGTAATAACACTGCAGAGGAGGGGACACGATCAAGACAAGCCTTACCAAATGGCAGCTTCACACTGACCGACTTGTTGTCTTGAAGGAACTTCACAATCTCCAACGCTTTTTCTAGATGCGGATCCGCCTGAATATGCAGCTCAATCTCCCTAAGTCCCGGAGCGCTCGCAATAGAAAAGTACGCGTCTTCGTCTCGCTGAGGCAGATCAAGCGCTAAATATTGTCCAGCAAAAAAAGCCACCGGTTTACCCGCTGGCAATTCAAGAATCACTTGGTATACGTCACCCTGCAACACACTTACAGACTGTATCTGACAAATAATATTTTTCATTGGTAGTTCTTTGGGGCCATAGACCCCGTCCATCCTTAAAATTAGGTCAGACCTTGGTTTGGCATGACAAACAAATACGTCGTTGGGTGTTCCATCCTGAGATTGCTGAGCAACGAGGCCTGTAGGAGTAGACACAACGCCTAACTCAAGCTTTGCACGACAGATATGGCAAACCCCATTCCGACAACTAATGGGAAAACGCACTCCAGACTCTTGAGCGGCTTCGGCAATGCTTTGCTCTTCCGCGCAAGTGAACGTCAGACCTTTTGGCTCAATCGTGACAGAAAACGTCATTTCTTGATCGGAATTCCGAGTTTATCCCAAATATCATCTACACGCTGTTTTACAGCTGGGTCCATCTCAATGACGCGTCCCCATTCTCGATCTGTTTCCCCGGGCCACTTATGCGTTGCATCCATCCCCATCTTTGAACCAAGACCCGAAATAGGAGAAGCAAAATCAAGATAGTCGATAGGCGTACTTTCGACCAACGTCGTATCTCGAGCAGGATCCATACGGGTAGTAATGGCCCAGATCACATCTTCCCAGTTACGCGCATCGACATCATCATCGGTAACGATCACAAACTTGGTATACATGAACTGACGCAAAAAAGACCAAACCCCCATCATCACACGCTTCGCATGACCAGGGTATTGCTTTTTCATGGTCACGACCGCGAGCCGATATGAGCAGCCTTCAGGTGGCAAGTAAAAATCGACAATTTCTGGAAATTGCTTTTGTAAGATTGGAATAAAGACTTCGTTTAATGCAAGCCCTAGAATCGCCGGCTCATCTGGCGGACGGCCCGTATAGGTGCTGTGATAGATCGGATTTTTTCGATGCGTTATGCGCTCTACGGTAAATACCGGGAACTGATCAACCTCATTATAATACCCTGTGTGGTCACCAAAAGGCCCTTCAGGCGCCAGATCATCCGGATAGATAAACCCTTCAAGCACATACTCGGCACTGGCTGGTACAGTCAAATCGCTATGCATGGTTTTCACCGTTTCCGTTTTTCCACCACGCAACAAGCCTGCAAAAGCATACTCTGAAAGCGAGTCAGGAACAGGCGTAACGGCACCCAATATAGTTGCTGGATCAGCACCTAATGCTACGGCTACGGGAAATGGCTGGCCTGGATTTTTCTGTTGCCACGCTTGAAGATCGAGGGCGCCTCCTCGATGTGAAAGCCAACGCATGATGACACGATTTTTACCAATGACCTGCTGACGATAGATTCCCAAGTTCTGCCGCTCTTTCTCTGGATCAGGTCCCTTCGTTACCACTAAAGGCCAAGTAATCAACGGACCGGCATCGCCTGGCCAGCAGGTTTGAACGGGAATTCTACTCAGATCGACATCGGCTTTTTCGACCACCACTTCCTGACAGGGAGCATGGCGCAACACTTTGGGCCCCATGTTCATGACCTGTTTAAAGATAGGCAACTTCTGGAATGCGTCTTTAATCCCTTTTGGCGGATCTGGCTCCTTCAAAAAGGCCAGCAATTTGCCAACCTCTCGCAAAGCCGACACATTCTCCTGCCCCATCCCTAAAGCAACGCGGCGAGGCGTACCGAACAGGTTACCCAATACAGGCGTATCAAAGCCTTTTGGGTTCTCAAACAAGATTGCCGGGCCACCAGCCCTAAGAGTTCGGTCACATATCTCTGTCATCTCAAGGTGCGGATCAACTTCAGCTTTAACGCGAACGAGTTCGCCCTGCGCTTCAAGTTGCGATATAAAATCTCTAAGGTCTTTGTATTTCATGCTTCTCTTACGCCGCAAATGAAAAAGCCGACTATCGATAGCCGGCTTTTTATCAATCTTGAATGTCTTAGCGCTTCTTCATCGCCAAGAAGAACTCATCATTGGTCTTCGTATCTTTGAGTTTATCGATCAGGAATTCAGTGGCTGCAATGTCATCATCCATATTGTGAAGCAACTTGCGCAAAATCCAAACGCGTTGCAATTCATCTTCAGACATCAACAGATCTTCGCGACGCGTACCTGAACGACGGATGTTTATTGCAGGGTACGTGCGCTTCTCAGCGATCTTCCGATCAAGGTGCACTTCCATATTACCGGTGCCTTTGAACTCTTCATAGATCACTTCGTCCATCTTGGAGCCGGTATCGACAAGCGCGGTCGCAATAATCGTCAAACTACCGCCCTCTTCCACATTCCGCGCTGCACCAAAGAAACGCTTTGGACGCTCAAGTGCATGCGCATCGACACCACCGGTGAGCACCTTACCCGAGCTTGGAATAATCGTATTGTATGCGCGAGCAAGACGTGTAATCGAATCAAGAATAATGACAACATCCTGCTTATGCTCAACAAGTCGCTTGGCTTTCTCGATGACCATTTCTGCTACCTGAACATGGCGCGCAGGAGGTTCATCAAACGTACTCGCAACCACTTCGCCGCGAACAGATCGCTGCATCTCAGTTACTTCTTCAGGCCGCTCGTCAATCAGCAACACCATCAAATGACACTCAGGACTATTGCGCGCAATTGACTGCGCAATATTTTGCATCATTAGGGTTTTACCTGCCTTTGGCGGAGAAACAACCAAACCACGCTGGCCTTTACCGATAGGTGCGACCAAATCTAGGATACGGCCGGATAAGTCTTCGGTACTGCCATTGCCAACTTCAAGAATCAATCGATCATCAGGAAATAGAGGCGTAAGGTTTTCAAACAAGATTTTGTTTTTCGACGATTCAGGCTTGTCAAAGTTGATCTGACTAACCTTCAACAACGCAAAGTAACGCTCGCCATCTTTTGGCGGGCGAATCTTACCGGAAATGGTATCGCCGGTTCGCAAATTAAAGCGACGGATTTGGCTGGGCGAGACATAAATGTCATCAGGCCCTGCCAGGTATGAACCTTCAGCAGAGCGCAAAAAGCCGAAGCCATCTTGCAAGATTTCTAATACGCCATCACCGTATATATCTTCTCCGCCTTTTGCATGGCGCTTCAGAATGGTGAAAATGACATCTTGTTTACGAGAGCGAGCCAGGTTGTCTAAACCCATTTCGGCTGCAATTTCTAAAAGTTCGGGTACGTTCTTTTTCTTTAATTCGGAAAGATTCATATCAATAGTCTTGATTACACAGAGTTGTGTTGTACTTGAGGGCTGAGGAATATCTAGGAAAAGCGCTGAGGGCGGAAAATAAGCTATGCCGCAGTCGGCTTCATTGGTAAGTTAAGATAGATCAAATTGAAAACAATATCTAGTTTTATTCTACAAAAACTTACTTTAACATCGATATTGACTTCCAACACCCAAACCAAACCTCATAAAGACGACGTTTCTCTATGCAAAAAACGCATCTACTTCCTTTGGAAGAAGCGCTTTCAACACTGCTTGAAAAGATACAGACGAGCTCGCAAACAGAACGGGTCTCGATTACTGAGGCTCTTAACCGAGTAGCGGCCGAAGATATAACATCGAGCCTTTCCATACCACCGTTCGACAATAGTGCGGTTGATGGCTACGCGTTCCGAATAGCGGACATGGAAAAAGAGGGTCGCCTTCCTGTAAATATGCGTATTCCTGCGGGAGCGGCGCCTGGAAAACTTGAGCCTGGGTGCGCCGCTCGTATCTTCACCGGCGCACCCACTCCCGCTGGAGCGGACTGCGTCGTTATGCAGGAAAGCGCCGACATAGACTCTGCAAACGAACAGAGCTACGTCTCTTATGCCTCAGAGATGAACTCACAGCAAAATATTCGCCCCGCAGGCCAGGATTTCAGCAAAGGCCAGCAACTTCTTCGCAGGGGCGATGTACTGAGACCACAAAACATTGCTCTACTTGCCTCTGCCGGGATTGCCAGTATCCATGTATTCAAGCCATTAAAAGTGGCCATACTTTCTACTGGGGATGAGCTTGCCGCGCCCGGAGAGACTTTAAAGCCAGGCCAGATCTATAATTCTAACCAAGCGCTGCTGAGCACACTTGTTCGCAACT
>NZ_LWFU01000591.1:0-3308 GCF_001635135.1 Oleiphilus sp. HI0080 | reverse complement strand
TGCTGTTTAGATTCTGTCTAATTTGTTGTGCTATTCAACGACGAGTTTAAAGGCTATTTTTGACATACTCCGCAATATACAGTGCTACGACCAGACAGTCTCAGCTCTTTTAGCGCCGCGCCGCAACCTTTACACGGCTCGCCATGCCTACCATATACAAACAACTTCTGCTGGAAATAACCAGGTTTACCATCGCCTCCAACAAAGTCCCTCAAAGTAGTTCCTCCTTGAGTTATAGCAGAAGTAAGCACTTGCTTTATATTCATCACCAAACGCTCATACCGCACTTTAGAAACTTTGTTTGCCGGGCGGTTTGGGTGGATGCCAGAGAGATAAAGGGCCTCATTTGCGTAGATATTGCCAACACCCACAACCGTTTTACTATCCATAACAAATTGTTTCACCGCGACACTCCTGTTGCGTGACGCTTGATACAAATACGCCGTATCAAAGGCTTCAGAAAGGGGTTCCGGACCAAGATGAGAAATCAGCGCATGATTTCGCCACTCGCCAGTCCACAATATGGATCCAAAACGCCTTGGGTCATTGAAACGCAAGCGTGATTGCTCAAATACGAAGTCAAGATGATCATGCTTTTGGACGGGCTCCGAATGCTGAACAACCCGTAAACTGCCAGACATACCCAGGTGGATCAGGATACTACCAGCGTCGAACCCCATAATAATGTACTTACCGCGCCGATCCAGAGAACGTACTTGATCGGCTTGCCAATCAACCAGTTCTTGGGAAACAGGCCAACGCAAACGCGAGTCACGAATTATAATCTCTCGCAGGACTTTCCCCTCACTGTAGGGCAAAATACCTCTGCGCGTAGTTTCTACTTCTGGAAGCTCTGGCACATTATTTCTCTGTATTTGAATCTGTAAGGCGCAACATTGTCTACGAAGCTCGACACCCAAATCAAACATTTAGGCATTGACGCAGGCGGCACTTTTACCGATTTCGTATTGGTGCATGAAAATGGCTCACTCGAGACGCACAAAGTCCTCTCGACACCAGAAAACCCTGCAGAAGCAATTATCCAAGGGGTCAGAGAGCTCGGTGTCGATAGCTTGCTTGATAAGGGAGCCATAAAGATCATCCATGGCAGCACCGTAGCAACAAACGCGGCGCTTGAGGGAAAAGGGGCGCGAACGGCTTATGTTACGAATAAAGGTTTTCGGGATGTGTTGACAATTGGCCGGCAAAATCGAAAAGAGCTTTACAACCTAAGTCCCACAAAATCAGCGCCTCCAGTGCCCCGGGAGTATTGTCTCGAGGTTGATTGCAGACGCGATGCGACAGGCAAGATCATTCAACCATTAGCCGATGCAGACATCGACAACCTCGTCTACAAAATCAAACAACTTGGTGTCGAGGCGATCGCCATAAATCTGCTATTTTCGTTTCTGAATGATGATGAAGAGCGGCGCTTGGAAAGGGCACTTAAACCTTTTGGATTCGTATCCCGTTCATCCTTTGTCCTGCCCGTTTACAAAGAGTACGAACGCGGCATCGCAACATGGCTGAACGCATCTCTTGGCCCAAAGGTCTCGCAATATTTGAGCTCTTTACAGACCGACCTTAGCGGTTGTGATGCCTTTATTATGCAATCTTCAGGAGGCCTACTAACCCTTGATCAAGCAAAAAATCGCGCAGTAAATCTTTTGCTATCCGGTCCAGCTGGAGGACTTTCTGCAGTGCGCTTGCTGGGAAAAAAACTCAAGAAACCTAGAATCTTGAGCTTCGACATGGGAGGTACAAGCACGGACGTATCTCTGATGAATGGCGACTTCAAACTCAGCGACGAAGCCCAGATTGCGAATTGGCCGGTCGCAGTTCCGATGCTAGACATGGCCACCATTGGAGCTGGAGGCGGATCAATCGCGTGGATAGATGACGCTGGGATGCTTCACGTAGGACCTGAGTCAGCAGGCTCAAAACCCGGACCAGCCTGCTACGGTCTGGGTGGCGAACTGGCGACCGTAACCGATGCTAATCTTGTCTCAGGCCGTCTACCACGCTCCGCAAAGTTAGGAGGCTCGTTAGATCTGAATTTTGAAGCGGCAGAAACAGCGATTAGAAACCTTGCAGAACCACTCGGTCTAAGCGTAGAGGAAACCGCTAAAGGCATTATTCAAATAGCGGAACAACAAATGGTTGCGGCGTTGCATAATATCTCGGTAAAACAAGGGCATGCGCCGAAGGATTTTGTGCTGTGCTGCTTTGGCGGTGCTGGTGGTATGCATGTTTGTTCACTAGCGGATCAACTCAACATGACAAGCGCGATTATTCCGCGCAATGCTGGAGTGCTCTCCGCTTTCGGCATGCTCACTGCCCCGCTAATGCGCACCAGCACAAGAAGTCATATAAAGCCGTTTGGCGACATATCACACAGCGACCTAGAGACGATGTTTGAAAGAATGCAGCAAGAGATCAGATTAGAGAGTCCCGAATTGGTGAGCACCGGCTACATCAAAAAACATCTCGATCTTCGATATCTCGGTCAAAGCTATACGATAGAGGTCGGCTATAACGCGAACAGTGCTGAATTGTTTGAAAAAGCGCATGAGCAACGCTTCGGTCACCGTCTCGATAAACCTCTTGAGCTAGTTAACCTGAAATTAAGCGTAGAGGGTGAAGCGAGCATTCAATCACTAGGTACTTGGAATGCACACCAGACAAACGAATACAAAGAAGAAAACGGCTGTAAAATCTATTCGCGAGAACGCATATCGGCAAACACAATCCTAAGCGGCCCAGCAATTATTACCGAAGCCATTTCTACGACTTGGATACCGGACGGCTGGACCCTTGAAACGGATCAGTTTGGAAATTTAATTCTGACAAGGCTTTAGCCGGCTTTGAAAAGCCGATAATTCACCTGCCCTGCTTTCTTAGCTTTCAGCTCATTCCAAGATTTCGGGATAGCCAAAGTAGCAAGTTCTGATTCGGTTTCGATGTAAACCAGTGCATCTCTATTGAGTACTGCGCTTGAATCAAGACGATTCAGTACTTCTACCAACAAGCCTTTACGAAAAGGTGGATCCAAAAAAACAATGTCGAAGCCTGAAGAATCAGATCGCTGCTTTTCCAAAAAAGCTAAAGCGTCTTCATTAGAAATGGTCGCCTTTAAATCTAATCGCTTACAGTTCTCGCTCAATGCTCTATAAGCTGCCGGACTTAACTCGACAAACTCCACTTGCGAGGCTCCTCTAGATGCAGCCTCGAAGCCCAATGATCCGCTACCAGCAAACAAGTCCAGTACACGAGCTCCATGGATACTGTGTTGCAACCAATTAAACACG
>NZ_LWFU01000590.1:0-3301 GCF_001635135.1 Oleiphilus sp. HI0080 | reverse complement strand
ATGACTTACATATGGGCATAAAAAAAGCCGGTTACAAAGGCGTAACCGGCAATAAGTGCGAGTAGTATCCATGAAAGTCTTTCATTTCCCCAACGGTGCGTACACCGTCGGTACCGACAAGTATTAGTGAAAATTGGCATTTCGCAAATTGAAACTGTCAAAAGGATGATCACTTTTTGGAATAAGTAGGGCTGTATTTGTGGCAGACTGTAATTACACCTAGAAATTAATTTAGGTAATCTTTTGTATGTGTATGTTTCTATTGATCTTTTGTTGATTCATCTTTTGTGAGCTTTTCTTCGCTGAGCCATGGGAGTTTGCGATAGTGGGGCTCTGATTCTGCAAAGTTTGTAAATGGATATTTGATGATGTCGAAATAGGGCGAGTAATCGAAATCACTGGGGGTACAAAGTTTTGGATTTCTTCGATATATGTTTACGTGGCCTTCCTCCGAGCGCTTGATCATTGGCAGTATCGGATATTGGATTGAGCCAAATGCTTCGGCAATCATTGTAGAGCACACTGTTTTTGTCGTTTTTCCTGGGTGAGTAGAGAATAAGCTCGAGCGCCAGCGCCTCGGAAGGATCAAATAAGGAAAGAAAAAACGCAGCAGGTCGAATATTTGCCGGATGTCGTAGTCGGTCCCGAGTCGGGATATCGCGTGCTGAATCACTTTCTGAGCATCACGATAGGTAATGTCTTTGGGTCTGCAAATACGCACGTGATCGCGGTCATACACGGAAAGTGGACGCGCCACTGTTCCCATCCCTAACTCGCTTTCGACAATCAGCTGTACATCAGGCTGTCCATCAAAGAAGCTTTTGAGACGTTGCCGGTCATGGGGGTTCTCTATTTCATGGATTCGGCCTATATACAGTGCAGCATGAGACCATCGGCTTTGCGTCACTGTTTTTATAACATCACTGACACGACTTCGGCCCTCCACTAAGATCACGTCGCCCGGCTTGATTTCGTAGCGCATGCGTTCGTAATCACTCATCGGAATCTGATTGGGCGGGCGCTCTCTGATTAGAAGTCGCGTGAAAAACGCGATGAGCTTGCTTTTAGTTTGAAACCCCATGGATTGATTCCGAGAATGAAAACGATGGCCTAGTATTAAAGGTGTAGACAATAAATGTCTGAACAGCAAAGCAAATATTGTCAAATTGTGACTGTATGGTTGCAGAGAAGTCTCGTAAACTAGGACGAAATTAGATTAATGCCAACAATGGTTTAAGAAAATATGGCTAACAAAGATAACGAGACGCCGATTAGCGATTCGGCAAACGAACAAGCGCATCAATTGTCCGATAAGATTAAAGAGTCGGCGCGTCAGATCTGGCTAGCCGGTCTTGGCGCTTACAATAAAGCAGAAGAAGACACCGGCAAGATTTTTGAGAAGCTGGTGAAAGAAGGTGAGGAGCTTGAGTCGGCAACGCGCGGCGCTGTTGAAAAACGTTTTAAAGCCGTCGAAGGAAAGGTAGAAGGCGTTCGTGGTAAAGCAAGCAATACGTTTGGCAAGCTTGAATCGGTCTTTGATGAGCGGGTTTCCGATGCGCTTGAGCGTTTGGGTATTCCTAACAAAAAGACGCTTGAGGCGCTTGAAGCACGGATAGAAGCGTTAGAAAAAGAGCTGAAGAAAAAGAAGTAGAACGCGCTTCTTTGTTCAGCGTTTAGTCTTAGGCTCTATGCTCGCTTGAGCGCAGAGCTTCTTCCCTTTCACACGAATGCTGTGTTCTCAATGTCTGCAACTAGACTTAAAGATATGCCTCTTTTAGCGCATTGATCATTTCGCGCCGCTCTTCTTCCAAGAATGGCGCAACTACGGACATCACCTGATACACGCCTTTGGCAAGAGCGTCATCATGCACCTCACCTTCGTTAATGACTGAATAGCTCAGCCAGAAAGTGGTAATTAGAATGACTTGCTCGGTGAGAGCGCTGACCTCGGCCTCATTGGCATGTAAACGACCTTGTTCAATTGCGCGTTGCAATACTAAAGTGCAAGCCTTTCTCTTTGTGTTTAGGATCTTTTGGAATTTCTTTTCGAGGTGCGGGTACTTTGCCATGACCGTGACTAAGTCTTTGTACAGAAACTGAAATTTTGCGATGTTTTCGAAGATCAAATGCAGGTAGAACCAGAGATCCTCGATTTCCATTTCTGACTCAGGCACAACCAAAATATCGTACATGCTTGTTTCGAACCACGAGAACAATTCGTTGAGAATCTCGGTTTTGCTTTTGAAGTGGTAGTACAAATTACCCGGACTGATATCCAGTTCGTCAGCGATCAATAGCGTTGTGACGTTCGGTTCACCAAGTTCATTAAACAAGGCAAGACTGGTGTGCAAAATTCGCTCGCGCGTCTTCATGAATAGCTAGATCCGCTCTTGGTCAAATTTGTTGTTGGTGCGTCTGCTAAGATTCTTAGGATGCATGCATGGTCAGTCAATCAATGGCTTTGGGTCAACATAAAAGTGCGTAATGCGATCATCGCTGAATTTCTCAAAGAACTGACTAGCCTGTGTGATCAAGCGAAATACCTGCTGTCCGTCTTTTGCACTACTTAGAACCTTCATGCTGTCATAACTTCCGCGTATCTTAGTGAAGCGTGCGGTCAGACTTGTGGCGATTATCCGACCAGGCTCAAGCTCGTTCTCTTTTGCAAGAAAGTTGCGGTAGGTATGTACTTCCTCGTCGCTTAGATTTGAGCGTGTTGCCAAGTGAGGCATTTTAACCCGGTTTAGTATGCAGTGACTGTAAGACTGTGACTGCTCCATACTAAAGCGCCGGAATGCTTCCCAGAAATAGCTGTCGGTAATGTGTTGGAATAAATCCAGCTGTGAAAGGCTACGTGTCACAAGGTCACGCACATTGCTTTGTGTCATCACCTCCTCGATCGCTGCACGCAGTAGCCAGTCAAATCCTTGCGCAGTTTTGTGAGCATAGACTTGGCGATACATTTGATGGCGGCTGTACACAAAGTCCTCTAGAGAGCTTAGGCTTTTTTCTGCGATCGCGATGCCGACCCAGTTTGTCTGATCGCATAGACCAAAGTGAAGGTTGCTCAGTAGATGGTCAAGATTAAACCCGCCAATGGTGACGGATGAGTGAAAACCATCGCGGAGCATGTAGTCAGCTCTATCTGCGTCTAGCTCTCCAGAAACGATGTGAGACAAAAGCGTTCTGAATTTTTCGGCAAAATCTGTTGGTGGTATATGTGGTTTGTTGCCGGTCACTAAAGGCCAGATAGCGAGAGCATGCCGTTCAAAGCTTTGGCTGACGCGTACGTCCACGGTTT
>NZ_LWFU01000589.1:0-8459 GCF_001635135.1 Oleiphilus sp. HI0080 | reverse complement strand
CTTTGCCTACGCCGCAAGCAAGGCCGCTCTCGAAAACCTAACGCTTTCGTTTGCCGCCGCCTGCGCGCCAGAGGTGAAGGTGAATGCGGTTGCACCTGCCCTACTCAAGTTCAATGAAGACGATGACGAGGCCTACAAGAAAAAAGCCGTACAGAAAGCGGTTTTACCATGGGAGGGCTCGTTCGAAGCCGCGATCGAAGCCGTAGAATATTTGTTAGCCAGCCGATATATCACTGGCCGCACAATCCATTTGGACGGCGGCCGTCATCTCAAATAGCCGCAGCGACTAGGTCGAGCTGGGGTCTAACAAGTCTTTGAAAGGCTGAAAATCGCTCAGTAGCGCGAGAGCGGGGTCTTCCGACATCGCTTCGCGATAGCTTTCTTGCTTGGTTAGGGCTCTTTGTAGGTAGCGAACCGCTTCCTCTTTATGATCCATGGCAGCGTAAGCACACCCAAGTTGATAAAAAGCATGCCCATTCTCGGCGTCTAGCTTTAAGGCTTGGTGACACAGATTCGCGGCCCACTGCGGCTCACCTAACTCAAGTACGGCGTCTGCTTTGTACGTAAGCGCCTCACAATCGTCGGGCTTGAGCTTCAAAATCTCATCGTAAATCTCTATCTGGTTCGAGATATTCGGGTCTTGCCCTGCACGCAACCAAAGCGATTGAACACCTTGTGTTAGTTCTATTTCTTCTCTGTTTTCTTCGATCACCTGAGACTTCTGATGAAGTTGCTTCTCGATCATATCAAGCCGCGATTCATATTCATTAATGAGCTTGGAGATTTCTTCGTCCGCGAGGCTATGAACACGGTCTTTCACTTCACGTAACGAGTTCCAACCAACAATAAGCAAGATGGTACTGGCTCCTGCAATTAAGTAGAAAAAATACGTCACGGTGTCCGTTGCATACGCCACGGCTCTGTCCACGGAGTTGTGTTCCCGATCCAGTATCTGCTGCATAAGCTCGTGCTTGATATTTGCCATATCTGCGCGCTGCTGCTTCAACTCTTCCAGAACGTACAGCTCAACAAATGGCGAGTAGATCGCTTTATCCAGCGTTTTCGCATACTGCTTTGTATCTTCCGGCGCCTGTACCGCTTTGCCACGAAACGAATCGGCTGCAGAATGATCGCCGTTTGCGGCCTCCTCTGCATAGGCGATCACCGTGAGCATTAACACACTCACAGCGATAAAGCAGCGGATGAGCTTGCTGCTCAGCATGCTAGACATATAGCTCTCCCATGGTCGTGTATCTCAACCAATTCTGAGTGCAAGGCGCGCACAGCTTGCGCGTACTTATCGTGCGACACAACAAGCTGAATACCAACCTGACGCATCGACTGCTGCACAGCGAGTACTGAGATTTTATTGCTCGCCAGCACACTCACCGCCTTGCTCAACATACCAGGCTCTTTCATATCTGTTCCCAAAATGGACACGATCGAAACACGTTGCGTCGACACTTCAGCCTCAGGATAGCGATTCGCAATATCAGCGGCAAGGCGTTTTAGTTGCTGCTCTTCACCATCCAGATACAAGGTGACCGCGTTTGCGCTGTAGTCTTTAGTGAGCAGATCGATCTCGTATTTTTTTAATATGAAGGCCAAGTCTTCACTCGCCTGCACCAGCTCACCTGCGATATCCTGATCAAAAAATTCCAACGCATAAACATCGCTTCGACCCGCAATAATCTCCACTTGAGGTTGCTCGCTGACATATTCGCCATCAATTAAAGTACCGTAGTGTTCAGGCTCAAAGGTATTTCGGAGCCTTAACGGTATGTCTGCCTGACGCATTCCTTTTGCCGCTTTCGGATGGATTGCTTCCATGCCTAGTAGCGCAAGGTAATCGGCAACCTCATAATTTGTGCGACCGATTGGAACAGCATTCTGCTCACCAACAACACGCGGATCAGCCGAGCTTAAATGAAACTCTTTATGAATGATGGCCTCGCGCGCCCCGGTTAATACAGCAATCCGGCTAAATGTCATCTCGCTGTAACCGCGATCATAGATTTGCATCAAACCCGTTTTGCTTCGTGCATACCCGGTAACAATCGGCATCGTTGTTGAGAAGTCGACTCCGTCAAAAGCCTTGTTAATCAGTTCATCAAGATCGTAGTTCTCGTCACCATACCAGCCGGTTAGATCGACGAACGTGGCATGAATACCCTCATTACCAAGTAGCTTAGCGGTATTCCATGCGCTGTGCGCCTCACCAATGCAGGCGAGCATCTCACGCAAAGAGTCGAGCATATCCGGCATTGAAAAATGGCCGTGTCTGCAAAGGCTCTTCAGGTCTGCCATACACGACTCAGCCTGATCCAAACGCGCACCGATAAACGAGTTAGCTTCTTCAAGCTGGCTTTCGTTTGTAAACAGCTCGCTGTTTTTGGCATACATCGCCTCACGCACAACGGCCAACATCTCCCGCCATTGTCCGGAGCTACTGTCACTCGAATACAACTGAAAAAGACCGGGGCGTCCCGACTTCTTCGGCTCTAACAACAAGTCCGTAATCCCACCATATGCAGAGACGACGAAGACCCGGTTATAGAGTTCCTTCGCAGTTTCAGAGTCTAGTGGCCGCCCTTTGAGCGGGTATAACACAATATTATCTCTTACTGCTTCATAGGCACTCATTGACGTGCCGCCGATTTTTTCTACAGTATGCTGCTTCAGCATTTAACCTCCGTGCTTGACGCATCGCTCACATAAGCGGTCGTCGATCGCTTTTTCTAAACTTAAATTCTTGATGGGTTCTGAACAGTTCGCACACATACCGGCGCTTGTTGACTCAAGCCAAACAAGAGCGCGTACTAGCGATGTCAGCTCACGCTCGCTTTTCGCAATCACTAAGCCCTCTGCTTCAGACTCGTCTACGACAAACATGTTTGTCTTAGCATCAGCCTCACTCGTGCGCGCATTCTCGTTGATCAAAACCAGTAACAAGACGGCACGCTGAACGATCTGTTTTTTTAACAGCTCAAAACGGCTGGTATCCAGCGTTTCACTCATCGCCCTGTTTAGAATAGTTCTTGTCTTTTTCTCAACACTCATGGGCTTCACACCTTTTCGGGTTGAGTTTTCTGTTTCTCTGAAACCTCTAGGCACTGATCACGTAGCACGCAGAGACGCTCTATGAACAAGCTGATGCTCTTCATGTGACAAGCTGAGGCTCTTTATGTAACAAGCTGAGGCTCTTTATGTGACAAGCTGAGGCTCTACAAGTGCTTCGGCCTCAAGCTCATAAGAGCCATCTGCGTTGTGCACCTCGGTGCCTTTTAACGGCGGATTGAACACACAAGCCATATACATATCTTCATTGGCACGAAGGTAGTGCTTATCGTGCTTGTTTAAGATATACAGCGTGCCAGGGGCGATAGGGTGCACCTCACCGGTGGCAATGTCTTCAATCTCACCCGTTCCGAGCATGCAATACACGCTTTCAAGGTGATTTTGGTAATGCATGAAAAAATCAGCACCTTTATTGATCTTGGTAACATGAAACGAAAACCCCATGTTGTCGCTTGCTAACAACATTCGCGTGCTCTCCCAGTTACCATCTGGCGATACAATTCGACGCCCTTCCTGATCAGCACTTACTAAATCTCTAACTATCATTTTCTGCTCCTTTCGACTGCCATGGCGCACTCTCATACGTAAGGTCCACGGCAGTGTGTATTTTGTCTAAGCCTCGCTTAACGGGCTTAATTACCTATGTTGGAATTAGCTGGCGTGACGAATATCATCGAAGTAGCAATTTTCCTCAGGCATTTCGTCGTGGCTAGCACAAATGCGCTTCACGGCGGCTTCGATAATGTCCAAGCCTTTAATGAGATTTTCTTCTGTAATCACGAGCGGGCAGAGCGTTTTGATCACTTGCCCATCAGCACCACTGGTTTCGATGATCAAGCCTTGCTTGAAGCACTCTTGGGTAATTTTGTTCGCTAGCTCGCCATCAATACAGTTCAAACCCTGCATCATGCCTCGACCGCTCACGTAAAAATTTCCTTCTCCGTATTGACGAGCAATCGCATTCAGGCGTTGAGAGATAATCTGACCCTTGGTTTGCACCTCAAGTTCAAACTTGCGGTCAGACCAATAATGCTCGAGCGCAGCTTTTGCCGTCACGAATGCCAGATTGTTGCCGCGGAAAGTACCGTTATGTTCACCGGGCTTCCATTGGTCTAACTCCGGCTTAAGTAAGACAATGGCAAACGGCAAGCCGTAGCCACTCAAAGACTTCGACAGGGTAACGATATCCGGCTTGATGCCAGCTTCTTCAAAACTAAAGAAACGTCCAGTACGCCCACAACCCGCTTGAATGTCGTCCACAATTAACAACACATCATGCGCGCGGCACACCTTCTCAAGATTACGCAACCATTCTGCACTGGCGGCATTAATGCCGCCCTCGCCTTGAACAGTTTCAACCAAAACGGCTGCAGGCTTGTCGATACCACTGGAACTATCACTTAACACCTTGTCGAGGTAATAGGTGGTATCAAGCTCGTCCCCTAGATAGCCATCAAAAGGCATTCTTGTAACACCGGGAAGGCTCGTACCTGCCGCACCGCGGTGATGTTGATTCCCCGTCGCCGCAAGCGCACCAAGGCTTACGCCATGAAAGCCATTGGTAAAGGAAATAATATTCTCTCGACCGGTTACATTGCGCGCCAACTTCATCGCGGCTTCTACGGCATTGGTGCCTGTAGGACCTGTAAACTGAACAACGTACTCAAGATCACGCGGCTTAAGAATGTATTGGTCCAGCGCCTCAAGAAACTCACCCTTGGCCTTGGTATGCATATCGAGACCATGGGTAATGCCATCGTCCATCAAATACTCAACGAGTGCCTGCTTGAACTTAGGATTGTTATGGCCGTAATTCAGAGTTCCAGCTCCACCCAGAAAATCCAGGTATTGATTACCGTCCTTGTCGTACAAGTGCTCAAGCTTCGCCTTATGAAAAACCTTTGGGAATGAGCGTGCATAACTTGCGACTTCTGATTCTATTTCTTGAAAAATATTCATGTGAGTTTCCTTTATCGTTTAAAAGTTGAAATAAGATTTAGGTATAAAGATCGACCGAACAGACTCAGACGCTTGCTGGTTCCTGTGCATCCGCAACGGACGACAATGAAGAAGCGCCAACAGTCCCAGCAACAGGGCCAATTCGAAGAAGATTCTCTGTCTCGTGATGCCCGGCAAAATGGGTGACAGATAAAAAGTGAGGAGCGTGCTCGAGCTCAGCACTGCGGTTTTCGGCAAAGCGCCGAAACAGCGCCCAGGAAGCGGCGTTGTCATCGGTAATCGTTGTTTCGATAAAACGAACACCCTGCGTTTGAACACGCGCCGTTAGATGCTCAAGCATATTCAGAGCCAGACCCAAACCGCGTGCTGCCGGTGAGACGGCTACCTGCCAGACAAAGAGCACTTCAGGATCTTTAGGGGAGACAAATCCGGTAATGAAGCCAAGCAGCTTTCCATCACCCTCTGCAACAACAGCGGTCTCGGCAAAGTAGGAGGCCTGGAGCAGATTACAATAAACAGAGTTTTCATCGAGAGGCGAGCATAGTTGAACTAGCTCATGGATCGCCGAACCGTCTTCTGCGGTCGGTTTACGTAACGTTAAATTCATACACCTTTTTGCTTTGAGTTAAATTATTTACAACACTAAAGAATAATGATCAAAAATTCAACCAAAACGTCAAAAAAAGTGCTCAATTCAGCAAGTTAACACCAAAAATATACTTAGAGAACAGAAAATCAAAGGCTCGTCGGGCGCACTTATCATTTTATTACTCTGTATTTTACTTAGATGTCGATACTTTAGAGCGCTTAACAAAGTACGCCCTTAGCCCTATACTCTTTCCACCCAGATTTTACAGCGTCAATCCCCGTAGCTCGGGCTTTGAGCTAACAACGAATGGACTGAGAGAACATCATGAACAAAGTAGAAGAAGTGCTCGTCGCTTTACGAAGAGTCATCAGAGCGACGGATTTACACTCGAAACAATTATCTAAAACCACCGGACTGACAGCACCTCAAATCCTACTGCTTAATGCCATTCGCAATAATGATGAAGTCACCATCGGCAAAATCGCGAACGACATCAGCCTGTCTCAAGCAACGGTAACAACCATTCTTGATCGGCTAGAAAAGCGTGGACTGGTTTATCGAGAACGCTCCACTCAGGACAAACGAAAAGTGCATGTTCACCTGACAGAGGATGGCGAGAATGCGACGCTCAATGCCCCGCCCCCACTGCAAGAACACTTCGCGAGACAGTTCAATGACTTACATGAGTGGGAACAAAGCATGTTGATATCAAGCCTTCAGCGCATCGCGCAAATGATGGACGCTCAACACATTGATGCCTCACCAGTTCTCGATGTCGGTACGATTGATCGACAGGACGCATCCAAAGAATTAGATAGCCTTTTCCCTGAAGGCTAGGCCTACCGACAAAGAACTAGACCTTCCGTTTTTCTGTACTAAAGTCATGGCTCACGCATTCATAATTGATAAGCAATTAAGAGGGACAGCCATGACTACACATTTCTTTCGCACGACCTGCGCAACCTTGATGCTGGCATTTGCCGCCGTTGTACATGCTGAGAAAGCGCCTGACGCCGTTAATGATATTGTTCCAGAGCTCAAATCTTGGGGTACGAACGCAACCTTGATTGCGGCAGTCACAGAGCAAAACAATCAAGGGATGACCCTCGATGACATCAAAGCACGCGATGCAGAGTGGCGAAACGTAGATGGCAGCGGGCATGACATCAATCATGGAAAGCCCTGCTGCTCAGGAGCTGGCCAAATTGGAAAAAACACAGCCTTACTTTTTCGAAGTATTTTTGATGGATAATCAGGGTGCCAATGTCGCGATGACGAATAAAACATCTGATTACTGGCAAGGCGATGAGGCGAAGTGGCAAGAGTCGTTCAAGGATGGAGCCGGCGCTGTGCATATCGGTGACGTCGAGTTTGATGAAAGCGCTCAAGCTTACTTAGTTCAAGTATCTGTCCCGGTAATGGATGGTGGCACCGCAATCGGCGCGATTACCATCGGCATCAATCTAGACGATTTAGAAGCCCAATAAGCGACGGCATCACTCTTTTAAATTGAGGTAAGGTCATATGACATTGCGCATCAAACTGTTCATTGCAATGGGCATACTCTCGGTTCTCATTGCATCGATATCAATATTATCCGTTGTTAGCTTTACGCAGATCCAATCGCGCGTCGGTCATATGGTCGCAGACATGAGCGCTTTGGAGATACTTAAAGATATCGACGGGAACATGTATCGCGCGGTGGTTGCAGAGCGCAGTGTCATATTTCTAAAACCCGGCTCCGCAGACTTTGAAAACTATGTATCGGTACATAGAGAGTCGTTAGAGAACATCGCAAGACTCAAGGACGAATTCAGCAAGATTGATGCAAACACAGCACTCAAAGAGCAATTTGGTGACTATATAAATCAGTACTCGAAGTGGAAACCGATCAGCGAGCAAGTGATTCAAGAACGTGTCGCCGACACTCGGGCAGGAAGGCGAACCGCAATGGATCTGAGTTTTGGCTCTGGCGCAGAAAGCTTCGAGAAGCTCAACGGCTTGATGAATACCATCATCTCTAACACCAACGCCGCGTTCAACGAAGAAACGTCTGCGACCTATAGCACCATGAAGAACTCAAAGGCGGCCACCATTGCAGTGTTTGTGATTGCACTGATGATCTGCGGTGGCATTGCCTGGCTAATGCCACGACTCGTCATTCGCCCTCTTCGAGAGATGAATAACGTATTGAACGAACTCGCTACCGCAGGCGGCGATCTAAGAACCGAGGTTCGCATTAGAACCAATGACGAGCTCGGCCAACTCGGCAAAACCGTTAACAAGTTTATTGCTGCTTTACGTGGATTAATTAGCGATATCATCGTCAAAACAGATCAAGTTAGCGAGCAAGCGTCACTGCTCGATACCAGCGCAAAAAGCAATCAAGCTGTCGCTCGGAACACTTTGAACGAAACGGATTCGATGGCGACCGCGATCACCGAAATGTCCGCCTCTATTTCTGAGGTGGCACATAGCGCAAGCAACACGTCTGAAAGTGCGAAACAAGCCGGATCAGACAGTGCTGTCGGAACTCAAGTGGTGCTTGATACCCAGTCCATCATCAATCAACTCGCCGCGGATGTTGGCGGTGCAGCTGAAAAAATTGAACAGCTTAAAAGTGATACCGACAAAATTCACGAAGTGGTTAGCGTTATTCAAGGAATTGCGGAGCAAACAAATCTACTTGCACTGAACGCCGCCATTGAAGCAGCAAGAGCGGGAGAGCAAGGCCGTGGCTTCGCCGTTGTTGCCGACGAAGTAAGAGCCCTTGCCTCGCGAACACAAACCTCGACCGAGGAAATTCAACAAATGGTCGACATGCTTCAGCGCA
>NZ_LWFU01000588.1:0-1394 GCF_001635135.1 Oleiphilus sp. HI0080 | reverse complement strand
GTGTGTAATGAAGAGGCCGTGCCATGTAAGAGCACTATTGCCGGGCCGCTTCCTTCATCACGATAATGCACGCGATTACCATCAATTTGCACAAATCTGGATGCCTCATTGGTGTATCTGCTTTCCAACGTCTCTTTAGACAAATCACTTGTGCTGAGTGACGCGAAGCTTAAGCCGACACCCAAGATCAAAAAAACTGGGAGACATAAACGAAGCAATAACGGCTGTTTAGATGGCACGATACAATCCTAAATCTGTGTAAGAGCTGATATCGTATGCGAATACGCGTTTTTCAAACTAGGTCGATTGGTAACGATGCACTGTCTATTGGTAACACTAAATGCCTGCCATTGATTCCTCCGCAACGGTGTCGGCTGCTGCAGCAGTCGATTTGGTTGAGCTGTGCTTGCGCTATGGGTTGATATCGGATGCAGAGTTGAGCGCTCTCGGTGCTGATTCGGTTTTGCAGGCAACGCCCGATCAGCGTATTGCAGAATCGAGTTATATCGCACTATGGGATCGTCTAGCGCAGAGCAAACATGCCGCTGGGTTAGGCTTGCGTATTGGTCAAACGATCAACCCAAATGCAAAGGGATTGCTTGCGAGTTGGGTTAGCCAAACCACAACGCTGGGCGAGGCCTTAAGCGTATTTATTGAGCACATCGCTTTGATGAACCCTTCTGAATGTTGGGAGGTTGAACGGCATCAAGACCGCTGTGTTTTATGTTTCTCTCTTCGTCACGAAGAGGCTTATCCGAACATGGCCGTTGAGCGAAGTATGAGCGCCATGCTGGCTTGGGCAAAGCTGCTTAGCGGGCATGAGTTTCCTATTACTAAGGCAAGTTTTACCTTCACTAAACCGAGTTACATAGACGCTTTTTATTCTGTGTTTGGTACGGATATCTGTTTTTCAAGCGGGCAAAATAGTTTGGAGTTTGATGCGTCTCTGTTGGATTTGCCGGTTATGAGTGGTAATCACTTTCTGAAAAGTATCATTCAGGAAAAAGCAAAAAGCGCTTGGAAAGCAATCGGTTCTGGTGTGTCACTAACGGAGCAAATTCAACGTCAGATTACCTCAGAGCTAGATGCTGGAAGGGGCGTTTCTGTCATGAGCTTGAGCGATCAGCTAAATATCAGCCGGCAGACTTTATATCGTCAGTTAAAACAGGAAGGAACCAGTTTTCAAACGATGTATGACGAGGCGCGCAAGCAGCGAGCGCTTGATCAATTAAAGCGAAACAATATCAGCATACAGGCATTAAGTCTGGAGCTTGGCTTTAAAGATAGCAGCAGTTTTTATAAGGCTTTCAAGCGATGGTACGGGATCTCACCAAAAGACTACTTGGAAAGCATATTGTAAGTCAGTTACAAATCTTAATTTGAATTACTGTTTA
>NZ_LWFU01000587.1:0-3769 GCF_001635135.1 Oleiphilus sp. HI0080 | reverse complement strand
GATATTTGGTTTGGCACCAAAGCACTTGAGGAAAAGCTCGTTGACGAGATCATGACGTCGGACGAGTACATTTCGAACCGTGTTCAGAATGTAGATGTCTACGAAATTGAGTTTAAAGAGAAAAAGTCTATTGCTGATAAGCTAGGTTTTGCGGTGAGCAGCGGTATAGAGCGCGCGCTCGGAAAGTATATTTCAGAAACAGAAAGCACCAAGGGCATGCGGGCTTAACGTGTTATCGGCTTACTAAGCTTACGATTCGACGGCGCTGACGTAAAACCAAGCGCCGTTTTCTTTCTTGAAGTAACTGTTTTCTATAAGGCGATGTGCTCGCCCATCAATTTTGTACCTTGCAACGAATTCCACCCAGCCTTCCAAATCTGCCGGCAAGCCTTTGTGAGTAGATTTTATCTTTAAGCCAATCCAATTGGTCGCATCAAGAGTCAGGTTACTTGGGCGTGTTGACTCATGCCAGGACCGGATTAAATACCCTGAGTCCATTTTCACGAACGCACAGTAGCGTGATCGCATTAGCGCTTCTGCGGTTTCAGCATCAGCGGCCCCCAAGTGGATTGGACCGCAGCATTTTGAGTAAAGCGTGTTGCTGCCACAGGGGCATAAGTCTGATTGCATCGCTAACTCTCAACTAATCGCGTCGCAGCTTGTCGCTAACCGCGATTGGACTAGGGTAGCGAAAAATAACGAGATAGCTGTTTAATACGAAGCTAAGAATCGCTGTTGCCTGTATAAGATGCGATGCTTCGTTGCTTATTAACTGCTGAGTGAAGGCCAAAAATGCAATCATCAATGAGAACTCGCTGATCTGACCGAGACGAAACCCAACTTCCCATGCATCGGCCTTTTGTTCACCGCTAATTTTTAGTAAATGCCGGAATCCTATCGGCTTGAGCGCAATCATTAATAAGCCAAGGACGATCGTCGGAACGAGAATGTCATTCAATAGCCCATGATTAAAGTTCGCGCCAAGCGAAAAGAAAAATAACACGAGAAAAAAATCGCGGAGAGGCTTGAGATTGACCGCTATGTACTGGGATATCGGGCTAGTCGCTAAACTAATGCCCGCGATAAAAGCGCCGATTTCGAGAGACAAGCCAAGCGCTTCGGCCGCTTCAGCTAGGCCCAGACACCAGCCAATCGACAACAAAAACATATACTCATGAAAGCGATCGAACTTGGTAAACAAGGGTAAGATAACATAGCGAACGCCAGCAACTGCGCCTAGCCCGACCACTGGAAGCATCGCAAATGACAAAGCGATGTCCATCAGTGCCGAACCTTCGTCACTCGTTCCGCCGAGGCCACCGATCAATAGCAGGACGACAATGGCGATGAGATCCTGGACCAATAAGAGTGCAACAACCAACTCGCCTGTATGTTTGTGGTGCAGTACTGTAGTTGGTAGTAACTTAATACCGATTATGGTGCTTGAAAACATCATGCAAGCACCAATTATCAAAGCTTCGGTGTTGGAAAAGCCGAAGGAAATCGAAACTAGAAATCCTGCAGCAGCGAATATAGCGGAAGTGACAACCGCAACAAAGCTTGCCTTGCCTACCATGCTGCCAAGACTTTTGGGTTGCATGTCCAGACCCAGAAGAAATAATAAGAATATGATCCCAATCTCGGCGATTTCGCTTAGCACTCTTGCTTCAGAAACATAGTTCAAACCGAATGGACCAACAATTGCTCCAATAATAATGTAAGAGAGAATCAGAGGTTGGCGCGCATATAAAGCGAAGGATGCAACGACCGCTGCGCCAGCAAATATGAGAAAGAACGAGTGCACGATCGAGAATTCAGGCATTCGGCGTTAGTTCCATGTGGTATCATCCGTTGAAAGAGCGGGGGGTGTTTGAAACCCTCCGTATACATTGTCGAGAACTACCGGCTACTTGTAAAGCTAGGCAATGGACCCAAGTTAGGTTTATATGAGCAAGACAGACGCTAAATCCCCAAAAAAACCGTTGTTTTCGGAATCTCTGCAAGGCTTGAGCAAGTCAACGCTCGCGCTTTTGAAGCGTTCGGGTGGGATTGCATCGAGCGGTATCGCGTTGCCGAAGCTCTTCTCGCCCGTACTGAAATTGGTTTTATCTGAAGAAAAAGTAGAGCGCACACAACTTGCATCAACGCTTGATGTTCTGTTTGAAGGCTTGTACACGCACCCCGTATCAAGCTATTCAAAAGACCTTACCGCTTATTTGCGCAAGAGCAGCTTTATTCCAAACGAGGAAAGTACGGAGAGACTCATCCGTTATCTCGTTTCTCAGTCTATTTCTCGAAGTCCTGTAGAAATACCAGAGGTGGTCATCGAAGAGTTTTGGCTCTTCTTTCAGGAACTCATTGAGAGCCCAGAGCTACAGGGTATTTTCGAACTCAATCTTGAGATTACGCGCGCGATTCTGCGCGTCTATGAACCCATCCTCGTCGAAGCCATCAATACCATCAAGAATCTGAGGCAGATAAATCGTGATGGTTTTAATTCGATCGTGCGCAAGTTGCAGGTGCTGCGCGGTGATATTCAGATTCTCAAACGACAAATTCAGGCAATAAGATATATAAAACCATTCCTAGAAACGGATCCAAAGGATTTCTCTGGGCAGGCACAGATTGTTTCAAAAATGGTTTCTGAGTTTGGGCCTTTGTTCATCAAAATGGCGCAGGTTGCTGCTGCGAGTGCAGACTTTCTTCCAGAAGAGATTGCGCGCGAACTAGAGGTCTTTCAACAAGATGTAGAGCCAATGACGGCAGAGCAGGTCCGTAACGCCTTTATCGAAGATTTTGGGCAAGCACCCGAATCGCTTTACTATGAATTTGACGCGAGCAAACCTCTCAAATCCGGCTCAATTGGTTCCGTGTTCCTCGCTAAAAAAGCCGTTGAGCGTAATGGAAATGCCGTGCTGGTCCCTATTGTCGTCAAAGTTGCGAGACATAATCTGGAGCGCGAGTTTGCGATGGGGTCTCTTGCGATTGAGCTAATGTTGATTAGTAGCCAGTACTGGGCACCACACTCTAAGCTCAAGCCGTTTCTACGTTCTATGGCACTTCAGATAAAAGAGTTCACGAAGGGCTTTGAACAAGAGTTGGATTTCTCACAAGAGGCTGACACGCAACAACGATTTTATGAGCGCTCGTTACATTCAGCTGTTTGGAATGTTCCGAAGGTATACGGCGCTAGCGGTCGCATCATTGAGATGGAGTATGTCGCCAAAGCCAAACCGATTTCCCAAGCATTAGAAGGCGCGCGAAATCGAGAAGAAAAGCGCCGTGCCATCGCGCATAATTTTATCTACACGATTGTCGAGCACTTGGTGTTGTATCAGGAATTGCATGGTGATCTCCACCCTGGCAACGTGCTTGTAGACGAATCGAATGCGCTTTATCTCATCGATTGGGGCAACAGTATTCAAATGTCGGGTAAGTGGGGCTACGTGTTTTCGTATCTCAGCGCCGCTCTGTGTGGCGACATTGAAGAACTGGCTGACACGCTTATTGCGATGAGTACTGACCCAGAGAAGCACTCGGAGCAGCGCTCAAGGATAGTAGAAGCGCTCAGCGAAACACTTAGTAAGAAATCCATTGTGCCGATAGAGCCGTGGGAGCTTTGGAAGTTTTATCAAGAGGGAGGGGCAGGTTTGCAAATTCGCACAAGCGCGGCCATTCAGCTGCTCTCTAATACTTATCAGCTTGGAATGACAATTCAGAGCGATTACTTGCACTTATCTCGCTCAGTCTCAGCAATGATAGCGAGTTA
>NZ_LWFU01000586.1:0-3269 GCF_001635135.1 Oleiphilus sp. HI0080 | reverse complement strand
TTAAGTGCCTTCGATGAACATGGATTGCTACATCCAGTGCACTCTTTACCTTTGATCGTACTATCGTACTCAGCGCTTTGCTATCGCGCCATCTTGTGCAAGGTGTTTAAGTGCCTTCGATGAACATGGATTGCTACATCCAGTGCACTCTTTACCTTTGGTCGTACTATCGTACTCAGCGCTTTTTTAGAGCGCCTTTAAAAGCCTCACAGATTATAGTGTGCTTTTAACAAAAACGCCTCGGGGTTTCCGAGGCATTTTATTTGGAGCGGGAAACGAGATTCGAACTCGCGACCCCGACCTTGGCAAGGTCGTGCTCTACCAACTGAGCTATTCCCGCGTAAACTTTTCATCGCGCTAGGACATGCCTTGCGAAGAGGCGCATATATTAACGAATCGATTAAAAGAGTCAAGCAAGTTCTGCAGCAAAATTTAATTACTTCGGCTACGGATACTAATGACGCTCCTGGCCGCCACCGCCTAGGCTCTCTTTACCAAACATAGTGCCCCAAGAGGCCGATAGATACTGCACCATTGACCACATAGTAAGGATCGCTGCAAATACCATTAGACCGTATCCAAACCAAAATGACTCATCAACCTTTGCACCGATAAGCAAAAAGAAAATCGAGCTCATCTGACACATGGTCTTCACTTTACCAATATAACCAACCTTTACCGATTCGCGCTTACCTTGCTCCGCCATCCATTCACGTAGCGCTGAAACAACCACCTCTCGACCAACAATGACAATAGCCGGAATGGTAATCCACCAAACACTAAACTCTTCGATAATTACAGCTAGAGAAATCGTGACCATGAGCTTGTCTGCAACAGGATCAAGAAAGGCTCCAAAAGGCGTCATCTGGTCCCACTTTCGAGCCAAATAACCATCAAACCAATCGGTCACGCCGGCAATCCAGAAAACCGCGGCACACGCGTAATAGTTCCAATCATAAGGTAGATAAAATGCGATCACGAAAACAGGAATCAAGACGATTCGTGACAGAGTCAGAATATTCGGTAAGTTCATTTTCTTGTCTCTACTCAGTCGCCATGCAAACTGAGATAAATGTGTTCTGCAAGATTACTGCTAATGCCATCAACCTTACTTATTTCTTCGATTGAGGCCGTTTTAATTCCCTGCACACTACCGAAATACTTAATGAGAGCACGCCGACGTGTAGGGCCGACGCCCTCAATCACCTCAAGCTGAGATTGCGGACGACTCTTATCGCGCCGCTTTCTATGCCCAGTTATCGCAAATCGATGCGCCTCATCACGTATTTGCTGCATTAAATGCAAGCTCGGCTCATCGGCTGCGCATTGTATCGTTTTCAGACCGCCCTGCCCATCAGGAATAAACAGAGTTTCAAAACCCGCTTTACGGGTTGTGCCTTTCGCAATACCGAGCAACAAAATGTCGCTAGCGTTTAACGCACTCATAACCTCAATAGCCATATTCAGCTGCCCCTTGCCGCCATCAATAAAAATAATGTCTGGCCTTTTGGTAGGCTCATCGTTTACTTTTCGATAACGACGTGAAAGCGCCTGACGCATGGCGGCGTAATCATCTCCAGGTTCGATACCTTCAATGTTGAAGGTTCGATAATCAGATTTGAGCGGCCCCTGATCATTAAACACAACACAGGATGCAACTGTCTTCTCGCCGGAACTATGGCTAATATCGAAGCACTCCATTCGCTTGGGAAGCGCCGGTAATTGCAATAATGTACGAAGCGAATCAACGCGCTGAAAAACGTTTTCTTTGTTCGCGAGATACGTCTTAAGCGCATTATCCGCATTGGTCTGAGCAAGTTTCTGCCACTGTGCACGAATCGTTTTCACTTTATGGGCAAAACGAATCTGCTTGCCGGCGACACTCTGGAGCGCATCGCTGAGCATTTCTTTATCCGGAACGCTAAAAGGCAGAATCACCTCACTCGGCAAGTCCTTCTCAACACCAGAACCCACATAGTATTGCTCTAAAAAACCTTGTAGTCGCTCTTCCTGACTTTCGTCGAGCAAGACTTTAGGTGTGTAGTTTTTGTGTCCCAAAATACGCCCTTTACGAATAAAGAGCATCGAATACACACTAATACCTGGCCCATCGCTCATGGCGATGACATCAAGATCTGCAATGCCTGACTCAACACTTTGACTTTCCTGTGCATGGCGCAAGTATTGGATCTGATCACGCAGCTCTGCTGCTTTTTCAAAATCTAAATCGACCGAAGCTTTCTCCATCTCTTTGATCAATTGACGAATTAGCTCAGGGTTCTTGCCTTGCAAGAACATCACAACATGCTCAACGTCTTGTCGATACTCCTCTTCACTCACCAAGCCAACACAAGGCGCTTTACAGCGTTTTATTTGGTACTGCAAACAAGGGCGAGAACGATTCCGATAGAATGATTCCTGACACTGGCGCACCTTAAATAGCTTCTCCAACAATCCTAGACTTTCGCGCACCGCATGCGCATTCGGAAACGGTCCAAAGTATTGCCCCACTTTGCCTTTGCTACGAACACGCTTGAGACTCAAAGAAGGAAATTCTTTATCACTGGCTAAATAGATATAGGGGTAGGACTTATCATCTCTAAGCAAAATATTGTAAGGAGGCTTCAACTCCTTAATCAGATTTTGCTCAAGAATCAGCGCATCGGTTTCACTGTTGGTGATCGTAACTTCAATATTGGCAATCTTTGAAACCAGCGCCCTTGTTTTAGGCGCATGATCTTGCTTGAGAAAATAACTCGAGACACGCTTTTTTAAGCTCTTAGCCTTGCCAACATAAAGTATGTCGCCCACGGCATCGAACATGCGATACACGCCGGGGGCCAAAGAAAGGTTTTTTAAATATGCTTTTGCATCGAAAGATGCGGGATGGTTTTGTGTTTGTTTACCCGGCGGCATCAACTTCTAACAGCCCATGCTTAAGCGCTAAGAGGGTCAACTCCACGTCACTTTGGATCTTTAGCTTTTCAAAAATACGATAGCGATAGGTATTCACTGTTTTTGGGCTAAGGCAAAGCGCATCAGATATATCCTGAACCTTTCTACAATCAATGATCATGGACGCTATTTGCATCTCGCGACTTGATAGGTCTTCGAATGGGTCTGCGCTATCATTTAAGGCAATATTTTGCGCGATATCAGCACTAAGGTAGCGCTCGCCCAGGTCGACTATTTTTATCGCCTTAATAATTTCTGAAATATGACTGCTTTTTGAAACATATCCGGTGGCGCCTGCACTAAGTACACGCTGA
>NZ_LWFU01000585.1:0-3402 GCF_001635135.1 Oleiphilus sp. HI0080 | reverse complement strand
ATTTGTTTTCAAGTAATCCACATCCATGTGGCAATTCATGCGCCCTAATTAAAGTACAGATCTACTTTTATTCCATATATTTTAGATTCTGAGGCCTACGTATTTCAGAAACTCAAGGATATCTATTGGCAAAATGGGTGAAATAATAATGTCGCCTCTTCACAAATAACCGCTGTAACTTTGCCTTGAACACCATGTCCGCTATTTGGTGTCAGCCGAAGCGACGGTTTGTTAGATTCTTAGCCCGCTATTCTCTCAAAGGCAATGTTCCGATATGGTTTAGATTAGCCTTTTGAGGGCGTGATGACTTTGGTCAAATGATGCTTTCATGGTGCGGCCACGTATTCCTTTCACAACCAAAGAATGAAGATCGATGGTGCCCGTGCCGAGAAATACCAGCGCCGAGAAATATCCGTGCGGAGCGATATCAGGGCCAAACCTCACTTATGTGTTCGTCGTGAAGTCAGGCCGAGATTTTCGTGTTTGCTATTTAGGCAAGCAGCTCAGCATGTTGCTCGGCGCGTAAGCGAGGGCCAAACTGGCTTACTACTCTGGCTGCGGCTTGATTGGCAAGGCGCGCGGCTTCTGGGTAGCTTTGTCCATGTGTTAGCGCGTAGAGAAACGCACCTGCAAACATATCGCCTGCGCCGTTAGTGTCAATTGCTTTTGCGCTTGCACCTTCCACATGGGTTAGGGTCTCTCCGTCAAAGACGATGGCACCGTCTTGGCCAAGCGTGATGGCAAAGCTTTTAGCATGTTGCTTCATTGCGTCGGCTGCTGCTTCAACAGTTTGAGTGTTGGTCCAACCGAGTGCTTCGTCTTTGTTACAAAACAATAGATCAACGCCATTCCCAATCATGTCACTAAGACCGTCTCGAAAATATTCCACCATCCCCGGATCAGAAAGTGAGAGTGCGGTTTTTACGCCTGATTGCTCTGCGATTTCGCGTGATTTAATCGCAGCGGCGCGACCTGTCTCAGAGGTCACGAGATAGCCCTCAATGTAAGCCCACTCGGAGTCTTTTAAGGCGCTTTCATTGACATCTTCTGGGCTCAAGGTTTCGCTGATGCCAAGATAGGTGTTCATCGTACGCTCCGCATCTGGCGTAATCATGACCAAACACTTACCGGTAATGCCTTCGTGCTTAGCATCGTTATCGGTGTCTACGCCTGCGGCTTTTAGGTCTTGTTTAAAAAAATCGCCGTTCTCGTCTTTCGCCACCTTACAAGAGTAAAACGCTTTTGCGCCAAAATAGCTGGCTGCGATAATCGAGTTACAGGCGCTGCCGCCACTCGCGCGTTTACTGGCGACTAAATGCTCACTTAAGTGATCGAGTAGCTCGTGTTGGCGCGATTCATCAACAAGGGTCATCAAGCCTTTCTCAATATTGGCCTGTTGTAAAAAATCATCGTTCACTTCGATTTCTGTATCAACCAGAGCGGCACCTAGGCCATAGACGTGGTAAGTTGGCATGAATGGTTATCCCTATTCTTTGAAGGCTGTTGTTTTATGCGGAGGATTATCGCAGTGCACTGTCTACAAATCAAAACGATAAGCGAAGCAGATGCGAGGTGCGAGTGCGAGGTTTACATAGTAACGTTTGGTGGTTGACGCTGGCTGGAGCGCTTGGCTTGTGCACCGCTCCTTTGGTTGTTTTTATTGGCGGGTTAGTTGGTACTAACTTAGCAGAAGACAAAACGCTCGCTACCTTACCTGTTGCGGCCATTGTTATAGGCACGGCTTCTGCTGTGATTCCTGCGGCTCGACTTATGCAGCGATTTGGTCGCAGGCAAATTTTCATTCTCAATATTGTTTGGATGATGGCTAGCTCTCTGGCGGCTTCGTGGTCTATCGCGCACTCCTCCTTCTGGAGTTTTTGTGCTTCGGTGATGTGTCTCGGCGCGGGCCTCGCGACGATTCAGCAGTACCGTTTTGCAGCGATGGAGAGCGTCAGCCCTGAACAGCATGCACCGGCTGCATCGTTTGTGTTGCTTGGTGGACTTGTCGCCGCGTTCTTGGGCCCTGAGCTCGGTCAGCAGGGGCGTTTTCTATTAGACCAAGAGTTTGCGGGTGCGTTTTTATTGCTAGCTCTTGTTTTAGCGGCAAGCTTACCGGTATTTGCGCTTTATCAACCAATTCAAAAGACAGCCGAGCAGCATGCAAGCGCAGAATCAGCGAGAACGCTGAGAGATATCGCCGCCCATCCGGTGTTTTGGGTAGCGATCTTATCTTCTGCGATTGCTTATGTCGTGATGAGTTATGTGATGACGGCAACGCCCGTCACGATGCATAACCTAATGGGGCACAGCGTGACTGATACGAAGTGGGTTATACAGATACATATTTGTGCAATGTATTTGCCCTCTTTTTTCTCCGGGATATTGATTCAGCGCTTTGGTCAATTAAAGATGCTTTGGGCCGGTTTGGGTTGCTATGGCTTGAGCCTTG
Organism: Oleiphilus sp. HI0080; assembly: GCF_001635135.1. NCBI lineage: Bacteria > Pseudomonadati > Pseudomonadota > Gammaproteobacteria > Oceanospirillales > Oleiphilaceae > Oleiphilus > Oleiphilus sp. HI0080. Next base: position 953 of record NZ_LWFU01000585.1, on the reverse strand, counting down.
CGATTGCCTGGATGGATACCGAATTGATCAATTTCTATGTCAGCTTGATCTTGCTTGGCGTTGGCTGGAACTTATTATTTGTGTCTGGCACAAGCTTGTTACCTCTGTCTTATAAAGAGGGTGAGGAGTTTAAGGTTCAGGGTGTAAATGATTTCATGGTGTTTGGTTTGCAAGCCATTGCGGCCTTATCAAGTGGCGTTATTGTTTACTCGTTTGGCTGGGTCGTATTGTTGTTTTCCGCCTTGCCAGTATTGTTAATTCAGTTGTTATTGTTAGTATTCTGGCAAGGGCCGGGTAAAACCGCTCAAACATAATCAAAAGAAGAATTAAATGTTAAAAAACTCGATCGATATTCTTGGTGCGACGTCGTCAGCCTTCTCTTCCATGATGGTGCGCAGAGGCAGTTTAAATGCACGTTCTTGGCGAGCTGAGTTCTCTTGTCGCTTTATTCAAACATTGTTGAATCAGTCTCTGGATAAGCCGCATGACTGGTTGCGGGATTGTCAAAAAGCATTAGCGATGCGCGGCCCCGCTCTGTTTAAGGTTGATAGCAAGTCCATCGAAATAAATGGCGTCTCTTGTTTGGAATGTGTACCGAAGGCAGAGCGGCGTAAGAGTATTCCGACGATTGTGTATTTTCACGGCGGTGGATATGTCGTTGGGAGTGTGCAAGGTTATCACTACACCCTGGCGAAGTTGTCGCTGCTCTGTAATGCGCGGGTGATTGGCGTAGATTATCGGCTTGCGCCGGAACATCCGTTTCCTGCGCCGCAGCAGGACGCACTTGCCGTGGTTAATTCTGTCTTAGAGCGCGCAACGCCTCAGGATCATATTTTTCTTGCTGGCGATTCTGCTGGGGGAGGCATGGCGCTGAACACGCTACGTGAGCTTAAAGAGGAAGGGCGCAGTGGCGCGATTGACGGCGCTGTTTTGATCTCTCCTTGGGTTCGGCC
>NZ_LWFU01000584.1:0-2514 GCF_001635135.1 Oleiphilus sp. HI0080 | reverse complement strand
CCAGACCGAAGGCCAAGCCGCCATGCGGCGGACAACCAAACTTCAGCGAGTCGAGCAAGAAGCCGAACTTCTCTCTCTGCTCGTCTGCATCGATTCCCAAAATGTCAAAAACGGTGCTTTGCATCTCGCCATCATGAATACGAATAGATCCACCACCAAGCTCGGTGCCGTTAAGTACCATATCGTACGCACGTGACAGCGCCTTTTCCGGCGCTGCACGTAACTCTTCAGGCGTACAAGATGGCGCTGTAAACGGATGGTGTATAGCCGTTAAGCCACCGCCGTCTAACTCTTCAAACATTGGGAAGTCCACAACCCACATCGGAGCCCACTCACAAGTGTAAAGATTGAGATCCTCACCAACTTTGCAGCGAAGCGCTCCGAGCGCCTCATTTACAACTTTCTCTTTATCAGCACCAAAAAAGACGATATCACCATTCGCTGCGCCCAACCGCTCCATAATGGCCAAAGCAACGTCTTCACCAAGAAACTTAACTATTGGAGACTGAAGGCCTTCCGCCCCTTTCTCTAGCTCATTAACCTTGATCCATGCCAAACCTTTCGCGCCGTAGATACCGACAAACTTGGTGTACTCATCTATTTTCTTTCGCGAGAGTTCAGCGCCGCCGCCAACCTTGAGTGCAGCTACACGCCCCTTAGGGTCTTTTGCAGGGCCAGCAAACACTTTAAAGTCGACACTCGCCATCAAATCCGCAACATCAACAATTTCTAATGGGATACGCAGGTCCGGCTTGTCACTTCCGTACTTACTCATTGCTTCGGAGTATGGCATTCGCGGAAACTCGCCCAAGTCTACACCTAGCAGCTCTTTAAACATGGAGCCGGCAAGCACCTCCATCTTACCCATAATCTCATCTTCAGACATGTAAGATGCCTCAACATCCACCTGAGTAAATTCAGGCTGACGATCAGCTCGAAGATCTTCGTCGCGGAAACATTTTGCAATTTGGTAGTAGCGATCAACACCAGACACCATCAATAGCTGCTTGAAAAGCTGAGGAGACTGAGGAAGCGCAAAAAAGTTTCCTGGGTGAGTTCGGCTTGGCACCAAATAATCACGCGCACCTTCTGGCGTCGCACGCGTTAGGATAGGCGTCTCAACATCCATGAAGCCTTCCTTATCCATAAAGTTACGGATAAAGTTTGTAACCTTAGAACGGAACATGAGTTTATTGAGCATCTCAGGACGGCGAAGATCCATGAAGCGATATTTAAGACGTGTTTCCTCACCAACATCTACATACTCATCAAGCGGAAACGGTGGCGTTTCTGCAGCGTTCAAAACCGTCAACTCTTTACCAAGAATCTCAATTTTACCGGTAGACATATTTTCGTTAATCGTGCCTTCAGGGCGGGCACGCACGAAACCTTTGATTTGCAGGACATACTCACTTCTTACTCTGTCTGCGGCAGCAAAGCTCTCCTCGGTATCCGGATCAAACACCACCTGAGCAATCCCTTCTCGATCGCGCATATCCAGGAAAATAACACCACCATGATCTCGACGGCGGTGAACCCAACCACAGATGGTTACCTCTTCACCTATCAACTCTTCAGTAACTCGGCCACAATAATGACTGCGCATAGTCTCGTCCTACTTATACTTTAACTTATAACTTTTATGCAGCGCTTTCGCTGCTCGACTTGGTTGACGCATTATTTTTACTTGCGTCCCCAGCTAAATTTTTCTTTTTCCCGGTTTTGAAATCTGTTTCGTACCACCCGCTTCCAGACAAGCGAAACCCCGGCGCAGAAATCTGCTTGGAGAACGACTCTTCAGAGCATTCTGGACAGGTAGTCAAAGGATCGTCGCTAATTTTCTGAAGCACGTCTTTCTGAAAGCCACAGGACTTACACGCATATTCATAAATTGGCATTTAGCAAAACCTCTAACTGACATTCTGACTTGAATGAGCTCACGCTCTTTGAAAAAAGGGGCGGTAGTATAAACAACTTTTCTAAGCTTGGGCAGTGTGAAGCGATAGGCAAATAGCGAAACGACTGGCTTAAGCGCACATTTTTAAAAAGACCACGAAATCAAGGCCTCTTAGATTGCAGCCTTAAAGAGAGCCAAGCTTAACTTGATCACTCCAAAACGAACTAATTAAAGGCAAATTAGAACTATTGCACCGTTATATCACCTCGAAATCGCTAAGATAATGGCGTTTCCAAACATGTAATTATTGTGATCATGCCAAGCATTCAAGACAATTATCGGGAAGCGCTCAAATGGGCAACCCAGCGCGGCCTAGAGCTCCATCCGCACATCGAGCGCAAAATCATTGACGGGGTGCCCGGCTTGTTTGCCAAGTCGAAGGTTAACGCGGGCTGTACGTTCGCATCTATCCCTAAAGCCGCACTTTTAAACCCTCGCCCAAACCACTACCCTGCAGGCACATCTACAGCTGCGATACATATTCACAGCGCTAGCCGAGAAATGGACCTTGGAGAGAGCTCGGAATTCGCGCCTGTATTTAAGTTGTTTGACCCTGA
>NZ_LWFU01000583.1:0-317 GCF_001635135.1 Oleiphilus sp. HI0080 | reverse complement strand
GCGAGCGAAGAAACAAACTCTCTGTCATGACTCACAAAGATCAAGGTGCCATCGAAGGCTTTAAGCGCCTCGTTGAGTGACTCGATCGCTTCCATGTCCATGTGGTTCGTTGGCTCATCCATTACTAACACGTTGAGTTCCATCATCATCAACTTACCGAAGATGAGTCGGTTCTTTTCGCCACCAGAACACACCGCAACCTTCTTGTTAATATCGTCTTCGCTAAAGAGCATCCGCCCAAGCATGCCTCGAACGGCAAGGTCATTGTGTTTGGCGGTTTTCCACTGAGACATCCATTCGAAAACGGTGAGTTCCTT
>NZ_LWFU01000582.1:0-2929 GCF_001635135.1 Oleiphilus sp. HI0080 | reverse complement strand
TCGCCCGCACCGCATTGAAGGTGCGTAATCCGGAAAATACGCCTGATGAGTGGGAAGTCAGCGTTATGCAGGATTTTGCGATGCGCCTAGCAGAGGGGGAGAATCCCATAGCGCTTGAGGCGAGCAAGATAGAAAATGGCGAGTTTCGTTATATGAAAGCGATTCCGACTGCAGCGGTCTGCCTTGTTTGTCATGGTTCTGATATCGCAGCGCCGGTGGCCAAAAAAATTGCTTCTTTGTATCCTCAAGATCAGGCGACGGGTTTTACTGAAGGCGAATTGCGGGGCGCGTTTTCGCTACGTAAAACTGTCGTGGACTAAAAAGATAGATCTTTATTGGAAGACAAGCCGGGACATTGCCGGCTTGTCTTGCTGCTGAAAAACGCTTAAAAACGTGCGATCCAACCAATCATAAAGCCTTGTGTGGCGGTTACGTATTCAAAGGTTCCTCTGTTGCGATAATCGACCCACACAGAACGATACGATAGGTTAAGGTCAGACCAGTCGTTCAAGTGATACATGGCACCTGCATGAAACAAACTTGTAAAGTCTGTGTCAGCGCCTGCACCCACATCGGTATTAAAGTAAGCACGCCAGTTGTTTGAAATATCGTCCTCGAGACGAAAGCCAATCACGTAATCGATCCAATCTTCGTTTAAGTCTGCCTCTGCTAAGCGAGTGCCATTCACCAAATCGACAGTGGCTTTGCCATCGATATCCCACCAGCGGAGGCCAAAGGTGAAATCAAAGGTGGCTGTGCCGTTCGTGGAGCGTTTGAAGCCTTTCAATTCGAAAACGCCCTGACGTAAATCGATGTCAGCATTTGCTAAACCAAAACCGTTAACGAATAGACCATTGCGCTCACCGCCCAGTTCCATAAAACCGTAATCGACCCAATAACCCCAGCTATTATCCTTTACGCTTTCGAAACGAAACATGCCGGCCATCTCAAGATGATCCATGATAAATTCCGGGTCTACATCGACGTTTAAGGGTAGGTTCCCAACTCGGGCATCGCCTCCTATATTGACGGCTTGCGCGTAGATCTCGACGCTGTTTTGCCAGCCCGATGCCTCGGTTTGCGTGGCTTCTTCGGCTTGCACGAGACCGTTAAAAAATAGAGGGAGTGCGACGAACGCAGATGATCGGAGAAGTGATTTAATGGAGAGCGGCATAAAGTAACCCTTTTTATTGTAAAACGTGAAGGCTTGAGTCGTTAACAAATGCGGTTAACGGTTACTAACTTATAGCCTCTTCTTATGATTTGGCAACAAGAACTTCAGGCGATACGCGTGCTTCAAAAGGAGTAACAGGATTAACTGGAGTAATTGCGAGCGGCTTGAGACGCTTGAGAGGAAAGTAGAGCGAAGGAGGGGCAGAGTGTCGCGACCCTCCTTCGATAACGCGAAAACAAACTATGCTGCGATGATGCCGTTCTTTTGTTTCGCCGCTTGATCCGCAAGATACTCTTCATAGGTCCCTTGGAAATCGACAAGCTTTTTATCTTTAATTTCGATCACTCTCGTCGCGAGCGAAGAAACAAACTCTCTGTCATGACTCACAAAGATCAAGGTGCCATCGAAGGCTTTAAGCGCCTCGTTGAGTGACTCGATCGCTTCCATGTCCATGTGGTTCGTTGGCTCATCCATTACTAACACGTTGAGTTCCATCATCATCAACTTACCGAAGATGAGTCGGTTCTTTTCGCCACCAGAACACACCGCAACCTTCTTGTTAATATCGTCTTCGCTAAAGAGCATCCGCCCAAGCATGCCTCGAACGGCAAGGTCATTGTGTTTGGCGGTTTTCCACTGAGACATCCATTCGAAAACGGTGAGTTCCTTTGCAAAGTCTTCTTTACTATCTTGAGGGCAGTAGCCGATTTCAGCATTCTCTGACCATTTGGCGACGCCTGAATTAGGTTGGATCTTGTCGACAAGGCAACGTAGCAAGGTAGATTTGCCAACACCGTTTTCACCAATAACCGCGAGTTTTGCGCCCGCTTCAAGAATGAGGTCGTCTGAGGTGAATAGGGTTTCACCGTCATAACCGTGAGAAAGACCTTCTAATGTGAGCGCTTGACGATGCAATTTTTTATGTTGTTTGTAGCGGATGGATGGGCTAACTCGGCTGGATGCTTTAACTTCATCGAGCTGAATCTTCTCCATGCGCTTGGCGCGCGACGTCGCTTGCTTTGCTTTTGAGGCATTTGCAGAAAAGCGGTTAACGAAAGACTGTAACTCTTCGATCTCAGCACTCTTTTTGGCATTTTCTGAATGCAATTGTTCCTGAACCAAGCTCGCTGCGGCGGTATATGCCTCGTAGTTGCCCGGATAAATACGCAGTTCACCGTAGTCGATGTCGGCCATGTGCGTACAGACTTTGTTCAAAAAGTGACGGTCGTGCGAGATGATGATCATGGTACATTTTCGCTCATTGAGTATCTCGGCTAACCATTCGATTGTATGAATATCCAAGTTGTTGGTAGGCTCATCAAGAAGCAGTATGTCTGGGTTGGCGAATAGCGCTTGCGCGAGTAATACACGTAGTTTCCAGCCGGGGGCTACTTGCGCCATTAGTCCAAAATGCAGTTCTTCTTCAATGCCTGCCGATAACAAGAGCTCACCTGCGCGACTCTCTGCGCTGTATCCATCCATCTCTGCGAAAAGCGTCTCTAACTCGGCAACGCGCATGCCTTGTTCTTCGCTCATTTCAGGCAAGCTGTATATGTATTCTCGCTCCTGCTTCACTTCCCAAAGTTCAGCATCGCCCATAATGACGGTGTCGACCACGCTGAATTCTTCAAACGCAAATTGGTCTTGGCGCAGCGAACCCAGCTTCTCTCCTGGTGTGATTGAAACATTGCCCGCTGTTGGCGTTAATTCCCCACTTAGAATTTTCATCAGCGTCGATTTGCCGCAGCCATTTGC
>NZ_LWFU01000581.1:0-4095 GCF_001635135.1 Oleiphilus sp. HI0080 | reverse complement strand
CAAGTCCCTTCAAACTAAGAATAACTTGCTTTTGGCTGTAATTAAGTTGTGGAACAGCCGGGTGCGCCAAACCGATCATCTATACAAGCTAAGTGATCGACGCTATATATGCCTGCTACCGGCGACATCCAAATCGCAGTCCGAAACGCTAAAGAACGATATTGTGATTGCCATGCGGGAGTATGAATTTCCAGAAGGGAGCGAGCTGCATCTAAATGTTAGAACGCAAGATTGCGAAGGCTATGATTCGCCTAGTGGCTGGTTGTCTGAAATTTATGCATAACGCTAGGAAGTGATGTCTTTTGAAAAAAGTTGATTCCTGTCTCCTGCGTGTTAGATTGTGCCGCCCAAGGCACGAGACCTACCGGTAAAGATTATGAATAAAGATATTTCTGCACATTATGAAGCCATCTTGAGAGGGCTTGGCGAAGACCCTCAAAGAGAAGGTTTACGCGATACACCGCAGCGTGCAGCAAAGGCTATGAACTTCTTAACCAAAGGTTATCATGAGGACCTGGAAAATATCGTCAACGGAGCGATTTTCGAATCGGACAATGACCAAATGGTCCTTGTTAAAAACATAGAGCTCTATTCTTTATGTGAGCACCATTTGTTGCCGTTTATCGGTAAGTGTCATATCGCATACCTACCTAGTGGCAAGGTGCTGGGCTTATCCAAGTTCGCGCGTATTGTTGATATGTTCGCAAGACGACTACAGATACAGGAAAACCTAACGAAACAGATTGCTGATGCTGTGATGTCAGTAACAAATGCGCGAGGGGTTGCAGTCGTCATTGAATCTCAACATATGTGTATGATGATGCGTGGTGTCGAAAAGCAGAATTCTTCCATGCTCAGCTCGGTAATGCTGGGAACGTTTCGCGAATCTGAGGCAACGCGAAATGAGTTTTTGTCACTGATAAAGTAATATCCTATTTTCAACAACCCTCACTACTTAACTTCAACATTCGGTCTGCGTAAGACCTCAAAGGTAAAAGCATGCTTAAACTAGATGCCTTAGATCAATTAAAGCAGCTAAAAAGCGACATCAAAGCAAGTCGAAATCTGCAATTAGGTCGAGTCAAAGGTACCGGACAAAAATTCGGATTCGTTACGTTAGATAGTGGGCGAGACGTATTTCTTCCCCCTGCGGAGATGCTCAGGGTTCTTCCTGGTGACCGCGTCGAAGTTGAAATTAAGAAAGATGACCGAAACAAAACGTTTGCTCATGTTGAGCGGCTTGTGGAGTCGACGAACAAAGAGTTTTTCGGGAAGTATGTCGCAAAAGGTACGGCGCATTTCGCAGAGGCTGATTTTGATGGCAGCACGCGCTGGATCTTTATACCGCCCAACAAGCGCGGTAAAACCAAAGTTGGCGACTTGTTGAAATGCAAGTTGGTGCAACACCCGATCAAGAACGGTAAACCTCAGGCTCATATTGTTGATGTTTTGGGGAATGAATCGAGTAAGGGCATCGAGTGGGTTTACAGCCTTGCGAAACATCATATCGCTGAAAGCTGGAGCGCATCAGCAGAGACGGCGCTGACTGACTTAGATGAGGGCCGTGTCGAGTCACTTTGCTCTGAGCGGGAAGATCTAAGCGATGTGCCATTTTTTACTGTCGATGGTGAGCGAACGCGGGATATGGATGATGCGCTATACATTGCGCGTGATGGCAGCGGCTGGTTACTTTCTGTTGCCATTGCTGATCCAGAAGCTTTGATAAGCTCTGAGCCCGAGTTGGAGAAAGAGGTGCTCGAGCGCTCCGCTTCGTTGTATGCGCCTGGCAAAATTGTCCCTATGCTTCCTGAAAAGTTGAGTTCTGATTTGTGCTCTCTTGTAGAGGGTAAAAAGCGTCTGGCAAAGGTCTTTAAGATTCAAGTAAGTGAAACTGGTGAACTTACAGATTTTACGATCTCGCAAGCCGCAATCACATCGGCTCAAAAGCTATCCTATGCGCAGGCAAGTGGAGTAGAGTCGACGGAGTTAAAATCCGTAGTAGCTGAACAGTTACCGTTGTTGCAAAGCTTGTCAGAAAAGATGTTGGAATGGCGAAGAGAGAATGCTTGTGTACAACAAGGAAGAACAGAATTTTATCTCGAGCTAAACGATAAGCAGAAAATTGAGGCGATTAAACCCCGTGAGACACATACTGCGCATGCTTGGGTAGAAGAGTGCATGCTGTTGGTGAATCGCTGTGCTGCCCAATATCTGTCGGATAACGCTAAATCAAGCATTTATATCTCTCATTCTGGTGCAAGATCCGACAGGGTAGAGAGCTTGCAAAAGGTATTGTTTGAGTCGGTCGAAGAGCTAAAAGAATTGACTCTTTCGGAGCTCGCCGGATTTAGGCAAGTTATGCAGACGGTAAATGGTAATGACGATCTAGCGGAGCTGAAGCAACTTCTGCTTCGTCAGCTTGAGCGGACAACGTTTACCTTAGGTCCAGAGCCTCACTTTGGTTTGGGATTTGACAAGTATACGACGGTCACTTCGCCTTTACGCAAAGCAAATGATTATTTGTTGCATAAACAATTGCGTGAGATTTTAACGCAGCAAGCTTCTCCTATAATGGACAAGAAGGTGGTGAATGCGATTGATGCCAAGCAAGATGATATTCGCAAAGCGGTTTACGATATTGAGCAGTGGCTGAAGTGCGAATATATGATGCGCCAAGAAGATGTGTTTGATGCAGAAGTGGTGCGGGTGTTCACAACAGGAGTTCAACTGCGATTGAAGCAGAATGGTATTGAAGGCGTGATTAGCACTCGCGATATCGAAGGTAAATGCAGTTTCAATCAAGACCGTATGCATCTCAAAACTTCAGTCGGAGACTTCCAGCTTTTACAGCAAGTGAAAGTTAAACCAAAACGCGTAGATTGGTCTAAGAAGCAAATTCAGTTTGAGCTAGTCTAGTCGCGAAAGTATTGTAAGAGATTTCTTACAATACTTTACGAGATCTCTTATATTTTCTTTTTCCAAAAGACCCTATTCTTAAGGCCTAGGGATAGCCAAGACAGATGGACTTGTCAACGGACTTCATGGATGAACTGAGCTAATGGATTAGCCAAGGATGAGCATAGCAGGCAAAGATCGCCCGCTACTTCATTTTTTTATTAAATTTCTCGCCTTCGTTATCATAGATCTTGCAAAGATACTTTTCTCAAAAGTGTATTAGATTCGTGGTCAGCATGAATCAGTATGGTCTAGTTCTATACATTCGAATTGTGCCTAAGTAGACTTCAACGGTTTTCGAATTTGTTGATCAGGTAATTCAATGATGGTTAGTCTCCCCCCGTCTTCGGCTCCCATTTTGGGTAAGCTGCGACTTATTGAGTCGAGCAAGCTTTTCCAAGGCTTGGTAATTGCGATTATTGTCTTGTCTGCTCTAACGATAGGAGCCAAAACCTATTCATTGCCACCATTGGTCGAACAGACATTAGTAATTCTGGATAGTGGAATTACGTTCTTCTTCCTACTCGAAATTCTATTACGGTTCGCAGCTTGTCCTGAAAAACGTCGGTTTTTCATGGATGGTTGGAATATCTTTGATACTTTGGTCGTCATAGGCAGCCTTGTGCCGCTAGACAACTCTGAGGCGGTTCTATTAGGAAGGCTATTACGCGTGTTTAGGGTTTTGCGCCTAGTTTCTGTTATTCCTGAGTTGCGATTCTTGATCAACTCATTACTGAAAGCGATTCCGCGGATGGGCTATATCGCGCTTTTGATGTTTATCATTTTTTACATCTACGCAGCTATTGGCTCTATGTTTTTTAGTGATGTTGATGAGACGCTGTGGGGCGACGTTGCCATCTCAATGCTTACGTTGTTTCGGGTAGCGACATTTGAGGATTGGACGGACGTCATGTATGCAACCATGGCTGTGCATCCACTAAGCTGGATATACTATTTGACCTTTATTTTTCTCACCGCTTTTGTATTTTTAAATATGATGATTGGTGCCATTCTTGAAGTTATGAGTGAAGAGCAAAACGCGAAGGTTGCCAAAGAAGCACGAGACGAGCGCGATGAGATCATTCAGCAACTAAAGGCAGTACAGAATCGGCTTGATGAACTGCACAACAAACTAGATCG
>NZ_LWFU01000580.1:0-1641 GCF_001635135.1 Oleiphilus sp. HI0080 | reverse complement strand
GCCTCATGCCCAATATCAAGCTAAAAAGCATGACCGACACACCCGCGCAACCGTCGCAGTGGAAGAAAATTCTGAGTGCAAGCACTATTTCTGCGCAAGACTTGCTCATCAGGCTTGAGCTGGATGAGCACCCGCTACTCGATCAAAATGCCCCATCTTTTCCACTACGAGTTCCCGAGCCATTTTTGAACAAAATTGAAAAAGGGAACCCCAATGACCCGTTGTTATTGCAGGTGCTACCGCAAGCCCAGGAATCTCTAGACATTGAAGGCTATGCTAGCGAACCTCTCCTGGAGCAGAACTTTTCACCTCTTCCGGGTTTAATTCACAAATATTCCTCCCGCGTACTATTAATTCTCACTCAGTCCTGTGCGATCCATTGCCGCTATTGCTTCAGGAGAAACTTTCCTTACAGCGAACATCAGCAATCTCGCCAGCAATGGCAACAAGCACTAGACTACGTGGCAACAAGATCAGAAATCAGTGAGGTCATCTTAAGCGGCGGAGACCCCTTAAGCTTGTCAGACTCGAGCCTTGAAGAGCTCTTCGACAAGATCGATAGAATCACCTCAGTCAAGCGCATCCGCATTCACACGCGAATGCTTCCAAGCTTGCCTCAAAGAATAACGAGTAGGCTTCTTAAGGTCATTTCAAACTTGCGGTGCAAGGTCATTTTGGTTGCGCACTGCAACCACCCCAACGAATTGGCTAATGATACTGAACGTGCATTTTTACGACTTAAAGAGCATGGCGTCACACTGCTAAATCAATCCGTGATGCTAAGACATATCAATGATGATGCTCAGATATTGCAGGCACTGTCTGAGAAGCTTTTTGCGCAAGGCGTTCTGCCCTACTACCTATTTACGCTCGATAAAGTGGCGGGAGCTGCGCATTTTGATCTCCCGCGCTCTGAGGCCAAACAAATCTACAAAGAACTCTGTGCACAATTACCAGGATTTTTGACCCCTAAACTCGCTGAAGAGCAACCCGGCGATGGGAGTAAGCGGGTCTTATCCAACCACTGAAACGAGTAATCATTCAGATGCCTGATTTTTTATTTCAGAGTTTAGGGTTAGACCCGCTACATGCGGCTAAAACCCTGCTATCATAAGTAGATAGGTTAACTTTGCGATTTAGATTCTCGAACATATTTCGCATCAATATTGAAGACAGGCACCATAGGAAAATACAGCAGAGATGTTGGGTCCAGACCTCGAATTATCATTATCAATCCCGGAACAGAATCTGGGCAATTTATCTTTCGCTGACGGCACACCGGAAGCCATCAAAGCATGGGTGGCAGAGTTGCCTATGGCGAATCTGGGTGAAACATCTCGACTGCTATATTCCGCAATCAACGAGCTAAATCGCCTCGGATGTAAGCCAGGCCAAAGATCAAAAATGCTCGAAAGCCTGCGCAAGCCGATCCACTTCGCCTGCACCGAACTCTCAAAACACTTCTTAAACGGGTCTATTACTCCTCAGGAAAAACAGCGTAAGGTGATTAATCTCGTTACGAGCCTCCACCTTGCCCTGACTACGGGATACAAAATCGTTTTAGTAGAGACGGTTCCAGAGCTTGGTACAGAATTGGCGCGTAAAAACTTTGCTTGTGCCGCGCATCGAGTTATTACCGAA
>NZ_LWFU01000579.1:0-4527 GCF_001635135.1 Oleiphilus sp. HI0080 | reverse complement strand
GTGAGTGTATAAGTGCCTGCAACATTTGGATCGACAGCGCCAGTTGGGACGATGGAACCAGATAGATCGCCATCGGCTGCATCGGAGGCGGTCGCGCCAGGATCAGTAAATGGCGTTTGCAGTTCATGCAGGATCGGGTTGCTGCCCAGTAGGGTAATGGTCGGCGCGCCGGTATCGACGACGTTCACAGTACGTGTCACGGTCGCCGCCGCATTGCCCGACGAGTCTTGCACGTTGTAAGTAAGCGAATACGTGCCAATGACGCTGGCATTGACGCTGCCAGTCACGCCAATGTTACCGGTGATAACACCATCGATGTTATCGGAAGCGGTTGCGCCGGCATCGGTGTAAACCGTGCCTACCTCGTGATCGACAGGATCAGAGCCAAGTAGCGTGATGACTGGGATGGTCGTGTCGACCACATTGACGGTGCGCGTAACTTGCGTTGCGGCATTGCCTGCGGCGTCAGATACATCGTAAGTTAGGATGTATGTGCCTTGTGTATTTGAATCGACTGTGCCGCTTTCGTTAATCGCGAGCGTCAAATCGCCATCGATGATATCTACCGCTGTTGCGCCTGAATCTGTATATGCGGTGCCTTGCTCGTGTTGTACCGTAGCGGCGCCATTTAGAGAAATGACGGGGGCCGTGCGGTCAGCCACGATGACTGTTCGAGTTAAAGTCGGCGCTGGGTTTCCTTGCGAGTCGGAAATATCATAGGTGAGGGTATAGGTGCCTGCAGTATTCTCGTCAACGGATCCTGTTGCCGTCACGCTGCCCAAATCGCCATCGGCGTCATCAGAAGCGGTCGCGCCAGGATCAGTAAATGGCGTTTGCAGTTCATGCAGAATCGGGTTATCGCCAAGCAATGTGATGGTCGGTGTTCCTGTGTCGACTACATTTACAGTGCGTGTCACGGTGGTGGCTGCGTTACCGGATAGATCGGTGACGTTATAGGTAAGCGTGTAGCTCCCAACGAGCCCTGCATTGACGCTGCCCGTAACACCAATTCGTGATGTAATATCGTTATCAATATTGTCGTTGGCCGTCGCACCAGGGTCGTTGAAAATGGTCGCAACCTCATGCTGGAGAGGGTTGTCGCCCAAAATTGTGATGGTTGGAATGGTTCGATCTGCTACCTGGACAAGTCGTGTGACGACCGAAGAGGGGTTGCCTGAAGCATCAACGACTGAGTAGGTGAGGATATAGTCCCCAGCAACATTGGTGTTAACGGTGTCTCCCCCGACAGTAATAATGCCTGTAAGGTCGCCGTCTATGTTATCTGACGCAGTAGCGCCGGCATCGGTATAAACCGTTCCCAATTCGTGTTCTACAATTGGGCTGCCTAACAAGGTAACTAGCGGGGGCGTTGTGTCAGCAACGTTAACTGTGCGAGTTTGTGTCGGCGCAGCATTACCTGCGGCGTCTGCGATGTCATACGTTACGATGTAGGTTCCAGTGAGGAAACCATCTACTGTATCTCCTGCGATAGCAATTGCGCCAGAGAGATCTCCGTCTATTGCATCAATCGCTGTAGCCCCTTGTTCCGTATATGCAGCGCCAAGCTCATGCTCCAAAGGATTGTCGCCAATAATGGATAAAACGGGTGCTGTTCTGTCGGCGACATTAATAGTGCGGGTTTGCGCTACTGCGGCATTCCCGGCCGCATCAGTTACGTTGTATGTTAGGGTATAAATGCCTGTCGTATCTGGATCGACGCTTCCTGTAATGATGACGCTTCCGGTCAGATCTTCACCTGGTACGTCGCTTGCGCTGTAACCTGGGTCGGAAAAAGGTTGTTCAAGCTCGTGGTCAATGTCTGTCGCACCAAATAAGGTTATCTCGGGTGCGGTTGTATCTTGAACCTGAACAGTGCGAGTCACTGTGGTTGCCGCATTGCCTGCCACGTCTGAAACGTTATACGTTAAGACATACGTTCCGGTTAGGTTTGTCGACACCGAGCCTGCAATTGCGACGCTGCCGCTTATGTCTCCATCAATGTTGTCAGTCGCAGTCGCGCCGGATTCAATGTAGGTATCACCCTTTTCAAGTGTTAATGGGCTTGTGCCGAGCAAGGTGATTGACGGTTTTGTCGTATCTTGAACGACAACTGTACGAGTTACAGTTATCGCAGTGTTGCCGGTAGCATCTGTAACATCGTAGTCAAGGGAGTAGGTACCTGCTACCGCAGAGTTGACCGAGCCTGTAATGGTTAGGTTGTTGCTGATGTCTCCATCTCGTGCATCAATTGCTACGGCGCCAGGTTCGGTGTAGCTGGATCCCTGTTCAACGTATAGCGGGTTGTCGCCATTTAAAGTAATAACGGGTGGGATGACGTCGACTTCAAGCACGTACACAGTTCGGGTGATTGGGTCAGCGGCATTACCAGCAGAGTCAATTACGTTGTAGGTTATTAATGTGCCTTCTGCAGGGCCGGGAACCGATGTATCTATTAATGTAGGTACATTAAGAATATCTGGCACTGCAGTAACGCTGCTTGAGATATCGCCGTCTTCTTCGTCAGTAGCTATCACGCCAGGGTCTGAATAGCTGTCCCCAACGATGAGTGTTACATCTTCGCCTACGAGAGTTAAAATCGGCTTTTTGTCATTTCCTGACTCGCTAATTTCAACGCTCAGGGGAACCCCTGATGCGAAATCGGCAAACAAAAAGCAGCCATCTCTATCGGTGGCTGTTGACTGATCGCTTTGTGCTGCTTGGCTAAGCAAGACATCCCCATCGATGCCAATGCCATTTTTTTCTACGCAACCCATAATGCCGAACGGCGTTATGCCGCTGTCAACTTTATGAATGCTCGAAGCGCTATCGTTGTCTCGGTTAGTCACCCATAAGAACTGGCCATCCCATGCTAGGCCGAGAGGATCATTGAGAAAAGACGGGTTCTCTAGATAGGTGAGTATGTCGCCGTTGGCCGGATTAATGCGGTAAATTCGTTGCTCTTCTCGTTCCGTTACCCACAGCGCGATCCCGTCCCAAGCGATTCCGAATGGTCGTGCGCAGAATTGGACATTGTCATAGGGTTGCGATCCACAAGCCGGAAGTGTCGATGGGCCTGGTATGGTGTCAATAACCGAGCCATCTTCTGGAAGTACTTTGTTGATGGTGTTCGACTGCCAGTCGACGATCCAAAAATGGGTGCCGTCAAATGTCATTCCTAGTGGTGAAGGGAATGGCATGGTGTCCAGGGTGTTTTCTGTTTCTAGATTATCCCCGTCGACGGGATCTAACTTAACAATATCGTCCGTAACAGGGCTGGCATTCCAGAAGAAGTTGCGAGCGAAGGTCAAAGAGCCGCCGCCTCGACACGTGGCCTGGTTGTCGCAAAATGGCAGTCCATTAGGAATGTTGTCTGGAATTGGAATGTTGAAGTCGCTGTCGCCTGGGTTGTTAAGAACGGTAACTTCATCTTCATCAAAAACCGTCTCGGGATACACGCGATAGATGCGATCGCTCCAAACATCGACTACCCATAAGTAACCGTTGTAGGTGGCGATACCCTGATATCCGGTAGGTGACGGCACGCCTGTCGCTTCGGAGTTGGAAATGGTCAGTGTTTCGAGTACGTCGCCGGGTGCGCCATAAATGTTAGTAGCCCCGAGCATTGATAGTGTTAGTAGGACTAATGTGCGCGCGGCGAGTCGAAGCTTGTTAAGTGTTTGCATAGGCACGAAAACTGAAACCATTTGTAATGAAGTTAGGTTGATCGTTGCGTGATCAAATAAAAGTTGGCGAAGTGTAATTGAGTGCTGCTTTGAGTACTGCTAACTGGTGCGCAATACAACGGCGAAACTATAAACAACCGTCAAATGTATTACGATTTTGCCAACTCCCTTCGAGCTCGAAGTCTCGAAGAAGAAAATTTAAATTAAGGCTTGCGCATCAGGGCGAGATATTTATAATGCGCGCTCGCTTTGAGAGACGGCCGGCAAGGGTTGAACGAAAAGCGAACACGAGCCGGGTTAGCGGAAATATTGGCTATATAAGTACCTGGTTTTGTTGATGACTTTTTGCTGATTTATTGGCTTCAAAAAATAAATCAGAAACTTCAAAAAAGTCGTTGACAAGAATGTGAGGCTCTGTAGAATACGCGCCTCGCTTGAGGGAACGAAGCAGTTCGTCAAGCACCGATCTTTAAAAATTAACCAAGCAATTCGTGTGGGCGCTGACTGAGATGATGTCACGTTAAAGCTTTGAAGTTCTTAGGAATTTCTAGCTATTAAGAGATTATCAAGTCAACGTTCTGTGAATTCATTTATTGTAAACAGTAATTGTTTTATACAGTAGTTTTACTTGAGCAAAATTTAGATTCCTTTTGGAATCACTTGAGAGATTAAACTGAAGAGTTTGATCATGGCTCAGATTGAACGCTGGCGGCAGGCTTAACACATGCAAGTCGAGCGGTAACAGATCTAGCTTGCTAGATGCTGACGAGCGGCGGACGGGTGAGTAACGCGTAGGAACCTGCCCAGTAGTGGGGGATAGCCCGGTGAAAACCGGATTAATACC
>NZ_LWFU01000578.1:0-3574 GCF_001635135.1 Oleiphilus sp. HI0080 | reverse complement strand
CGCTCTCGCCCATATTTTTCATAGATATATTGCATCACCTCTTCACGACGTTGATGCTCAAAGTCGACATCGATATCAGGCGGTTCATTACGTTCCTTGGAAATAAAGCGTTCGAACAGCACGCTGATTTGGCGAGGGTCAACCGAGGTAATTTCAAGACAATAACAAACAACAGAGTTAGCCGCAGAGCCTCTGCCTTGATATAAAATTCCACGAGATTTGGCAAAGCGCACAATGTCATGCACAGTAAGAAAGAAATATTCGTAACCCTGCTCTTCAATGAGCTTAAGCTCGCGTCGAATCGTGCCTTGAATAGGTAGGGCAACACCGTTCGGAAAGCGCGTTTTCATACCTTTAGCCACTAAATGCTTCAAGTACTGATGAGCGGTGAAACCGTTCGGCACCAGTTCTTCTGGATATTCATAACGGAGTGTCGACAAATCAAAACAGCAGCGTTGTGCGATACGCACAGTCTCGGCCATATCCTGCTCAGAGTAGATTTTTCGCAACTTACTTAAAGGACGTAAACTACGCTCTAGGTTTGAAAAGCCCTTAGTGCCTAATTGATCGAGTGTCGTATTGTGGCGAATCGCGGTAAGTACATCTTGAATAGCCTGACGTTCAGGCACATGCATGTGCACATCACCAGCACAGACAATTGGCTGCTTAAAATCATGGCTTAGGCTACAACACCAACGTCGATATGCGCTGCCACGTTTAAACTCTTGCGCATCAAGCAGGCGCTCGTACAGCAGCCAGCAACGGTTATGAAATGCACGCTGTACAAACTCGGCAAAACTGCGATCAGCCTCATCTCCTAGTTCAGATTCAGGCTTGGCTTGAGAGCTCGGTTTCCATAACAACAAGGCATGCCGCAATGTGTTCAGATCTTGCTGAAAAACAGCATAGTGCCCTTTCTCGCAGCGCCTTCGAGCAAGCGTAATCAAGGCACATACTTCCGCATAAGCGGCTCGATCTGGGCATAAGAGCACAATTTTCGGCCCATCCTCGAGCTGAAACTCACTTCCAACAATGAGCTTTGTTTGAATGCCTTCAGAGCGCGTTGCCGCATAGGCCCTTACGACACCCGCCATAGAGCACTCATCTGTTAAGGCCAAAGCGCGGTATCCAAGCTGTTCAGCTTGCAGAATCAACTCTTCCGGCTGCGATGCACCACGCAAAAAACTGAAATTACTCAAGCAATGTAGTTCTGCGTATTCCACTTGATTATTCATACGACCAGCCGTGTATCTCGCATCGCTCTACGCAAACAGGCCGTGCACAAACCATTGCTGTTCAGCATCCCGAAACACCCACAACAATTGTTTGTACTCATTCAGGGCAACAAAGTAATCACGGGTGACAGCCTGATCTTGCCACCAAGCCGTTTGTACTCGCTCGGGGCCATGAATAATGCGCACCGTTTCAGCAAGGGCGGCCGGCTGCTCTAGCAATACAGAGGGCCGAAGGGTGCTGTCTGCATATTCGCGCAGTGGTTCAGATACCTGCCATTGTCGGCTTTGTTTGGGCATCTGCGTTGCAGGCCAATACTCAAAGCTTTGCTCTGGCACATGGGCGTCTTTTAATATCGGTCGCACCAGACGCTCCGGCCCTAAGCGGGACTCAAGGCGATTCAAGGTAGACGACACAGAACGCTGACTTATACCGGTATCAAATAAATCTTGTGGCTCTACATCTAGTGCCAACAAGGCACTCGCCTGCAGCTCCAAGCCTAATACGGGGGCATCCAACTTTAGATAATCAAATTTCAAGCGCAGCAAATCATGCCAATGTTGGGCACTTGTTTCTGGGTGACCACTTACCAATGACACTTTTTGAACGCGTTTATTCCGCGCATAAAGCAGACACTCAAGATGCTGCACAGTTTGACTGCGACAGCGCAAAAATCGCTCCATCCGTTCGAACAGACGTTTTGCTGGGAACAATAAAGCCGAAGCGCTGTGCACCTCCGCATCGAAGCTTAAAGATGACTGAAAATATTCAGGCAATGAGAAACGAGGAAGCACCGGTTTTGCTGCCGCTTTTAACTGGTGTAAATACATCACAAAGTCTTTGCCTAAGCGCATAGAAAGATCGGCATCAGGCAAGGCGATGAGCTCGCCAATCGTCTCTAGCCCCAAGCGCTGAAGCTTTTGCACCGTTTGTGCTGCAACATTCAAACAAGAAATCGGCAAACTATGCAGCGCGAGCTCTGCCTGTGGCGCGAACATACATGGCTCAGCAAGCAGGTACTGCCATCGCGCAAGCATTTCCGCCAGCAACGGTGATGGTGCAAGCGCACATTGCATATCGACATACTCAGCCTGTAGATGTGTCATCGTGGCCTGCACATAGCTTTGCACATCACTATACAGTTTCAGCATGCCGCTGAACTCAATCAGCAAGCAACGCTGCGCCTCGCGTACAACCACATCGCTACTTAAGGCATAACACTGCAAAGCAAGCTCATTCAGGCGCTTGCTTTCAAGCTCTTCATCCAAATCATAACACTGTAATTCGTTATGAATGGCCGAGGCCGTTCCGAGTTGCATGTGCATTTGCAGGCCTTCTTCTCGAGCTCGCTCGTTCAACTGAACAAGCTCTCGCTGGGGGTTAATCAGCACAATTGCTGGCGACTGAGTCTCGCTGTTCCCCGTATTTTTATCCAACGTAGCTTTCTCCGACCTATCTTTCTCTGACCTATCAGGAATAGCACTCACTAGACTATTCAAATGTAGATTCGGGAAGTGCAAGGCTAACCAGAGCATGATCCACCCCCCTAACTCTTACCAAGCGCAGAAGGAAACGAAATCACATTATGCTGATAAGCATGTGCATCGGAGATTTTCTGGCGCCGATAAAGCTCTGGCGAAGCGTTGTTAAGATTCAGCTGAAAAGGCTCAACGGCATAGGCGTTTTGTCGTTTAAAAACATCAAGCAACAAACCCTGATCGCTCGGCTGCAGCCGCATGCGTAAACTAATCGGTAAGGAGCTGTCTTGAGTCACCATAGAACGAATACAAAAAACCAGCGTATTGCTCTCTTTCGCAGCGATTTGCAAACGCTTTGCCTGTGCAGGGTCAAGCGTATCCAGCCAACAAACCACAGCCGAACAAATACCGCTTTGTAGCAAGGTATCCAGCACCCACAAAGACTCACTGGCGCTCAAGCTCTTGAGCATAACCGTGTTACTTGTAAAAGCAGCGCCAAGCCCCTGCGGCATAAGCTGCATGCATCCAGGTAACCACACTTGCAACTTGGTTTGATCTGTCGTTCTACTCGCCAGCGACGCAAGTACCGGAAGAATCAGCCGTAACTCACCGACCCCCATCGCAGAAGGTTGCAACTCGACCAAACCGGAATTTGGCCAACCACCAATTTGTTCATCAAGAACAGTAAAACCGCTAGGGATAAAGGCTGGCTCAGTAATATGATTCGGCGCCTGATTGGCACTCCAAACAAGACGCCGATTTTTTAGCTCTTGCAAAGAAAGGGACATTTGCCACATCCAAGATCAAATCATCGGACGAGCAAATATACTGTATAAATAAACAGTAATTCAAATTAAGATTTG
>NZ_LWFU01000577.1:0-5240 GCF_001635135.1 Oleiphilus sp. HI0080 | reverse complement strand
CTAGACATCAAGCATACACCGAATAACAAGACCGAGAATTCAAGAAGATTTCTCGGACATTACCAGAAAAGAGGCGGTTTAGTAGAAAATAAATCCGGAGTGAGTGCAGCGTTAATGCAGAATTAGTATCGAGTTTTCATACCGAGCAAGTTAGTTCGTTAAGCTCGACACCATATGCTTCAGGCTCCATTTAGAGGTGGCGCCCGTCAACAGATAACTATTCTCGTCAATACCGAGCGCGCCTTTTGGTAAGCTGTCTTTGATATACAGCGCGTGTTGTGGTTTTTGGCTGGCGTTCCACTCAAGAAGGTCAACCCGGCGGCCCGCTTTCAGCTTGTTTTTGGTTGCGTCCGTCACAACGATAATTTTGGGCAGCAAGCGACGTTCGCTATTGTGCCCCGTCACAATGCCAACTTCGTTGCTATTAAGTTCGACCAGAGTGCCCGTAGGGAAGACACCGATTGCCTCAATAAAACGTTCAACCAAGTCTTTTTGAAATAAAATATTTCGTTGCTCATACAAAAAAGAGACCGCGTCTTTTGGAGAAAGACCAAGCCTATCGCCACGCGGTGTAATCATGTCCTGATAGCAGTCCACCAAGCCAGCAATTTTAGCGAGTAATGGAATGCGCTCCCCCGTCACCCCCTTCGGAAATCCAGAGCCGTTATTACGTTCAGCATGAAACTCAACAACACTAAGAACACCATCTCCAAGATCAGTTGCGCTCGATAGCTCGGCAAGACCCAACTCCACATAGCGCTGGTAATCCTGCATTTGATCATCGCTCAAAGCTTGAGGATCCCGAAGAGCAGGCTCTAGTTTCGTTTTGCCGACATGTGACAGCAGTACACCAATAGCGAGCGTTTTCATTAAACTCTTGCTTAGCCCAAGATGTCTCGCAAAAACCAACGCCCAGATAGAAGCACGAACCACGTGTTGATAACCAAACTCGTCATCTTGATCCATCTTTGAAAGCCAAACCAGCGCATCAGGATTTCGAGCCACGCTGACCACCATGCTCACCGCGATACCCTGAATATCTTCCACATTAATCTCTTCACCCCGATCAACTGCCGCACATACTTCACGGACAGAGTCGTTAATTCGGCCGTACAATTTTTGGACTCTTGCAGCTTCCTTGGGTAAGGATGCCGCAACTTGATATTGCTTGGGGTCTTTAACGACAAGAGGTGTTGCTTCGACGACTTTGGAAACATCTACGGCAGCATTAGAGCGCTTCCTTGCAGATGATGCAGAACCAGATTGATCCGCGCGCGACGCGACGCTCGAAACGGCATGCTCAACGGACGAATCTCTCTCTTCAGATTGGTTCGCATCGACGAAAACATGCTCACAAAACTTTTGCAGCGATCGCATCTCTTCTTTGGACTTTACGATAAAGCCTTGAATTGGAAACGGCGTTTTATGCCACGGACAATCTAGCTCCGAGACAAACATGCCTATTTTCAATTCACGAACGTTGGTTTTGATTCGCTCTAGTGCCATGACTTCTTACTCAAAAATCCAAATAAAGGTTGTTCACCCCAATTATGGACCTAGGCACAGCGAATACCACTGCCCAGTGTAACCCCGTGTTACTTCAGGTAATTACAGGCTGTTTTAAAGCAAAAATGTGGACTAATTTGCAAAATTTAACGGCCCTGATCCGGATCGCAAACAGAAGAGTGATTCCAAAGCTTTGGAACGTGACCGTCTCTGTCACTGCCCGCGACACTTTTCGTGGCGACTACATAGGGTATAACAGACGGCTTTAAATAATCCTGATTGATCCATTTTCGCCCTTGCCTCTCCTGAGTTTTCTTCGGCTGGCAACGCATAGTTATCTGGACCTCGTCGCGCAACAAGGTAATTTCTGCGGAACCTCTCGCATCACTCGCATAAGCACAGGCTTTGCCTTGTTCGATCGGCAAAGCCCGATGATCAATATCTAACCCTGGAGCTCCACAAAAAGCGATACCCAGCTCATCGCTTGCCATACAGGAGCGTTGGGAACGGTAATTCTCGTCATAAAATCGCAAAACCCGCTCACTACATTGCGTTTCCAGCATCAACGGAGTGCTATAACGCCGGCGGTCATTAAAACCTTCCACCTCTATGACTTCCCAAATCAAACGAAACTGGCGCAGCTCCCCTGCTGAGTTTTCTGCCTCAAAAAACCCATAGTGAGTGGTCGTTCTCGATGTCGCACAGCCCTGAAATAGAACCACACAAACCATCAGAAAACTCACTTTTGCTATCTTTTTAAAAACCATACTGCCCAAATTTTTTGTCGATAAATCAGAGATATAGTACGAAGTATAAGGGCAAACAAGATTTACGCTTTGACCAAATTTAAAAAAATCATCCAGCGACTATTGATTTATTTGAAAATGAACGTAGTATTGAAAATCATTCTCATTAGCAAAAAGGAAAACATCAATGCGTTTTATGGTTAAAACACTAGTCTCCCTCATGATTACGGCAGTGGCGCTCCCTGCGCTCGCTAAGGAAGAGGTGAATGTGTATTCCTACCGCCAAGCATTTCTTGTTGAACCTCTTTTTCAAGGCTTTACCGACGAGACAGGCATTGAGGTCAATGTTGTGTTCGCAAAAAAAGGCTTGGCTGAGCGATTGAAACGAGAAGGCGCCAATTCTCCGGCCGACCTCATTTTCACTGTGGATATTGGACGCTTGAACGAAGTTGTTGCAAACGAGCTCACCCAGGCAGTCGAGTCGGACGTTCTAAACAAGAATATTCCTGCCCAATATCGCGATCCGGATAATATGTGGTTTGGTTTGACGACGCGAACACGATCTGTCTACGCATCAAAAGAGCGTGTAAACCTTGCAGAAATTCAGCGTTATGAAGATTTGGCAGATCCAAAGTGGAAAGGCCGGATCTGCACGCGCAGCGGGAAGCACCCTTACAATCTTGCGCTTATCGCGTCGATGATTGCTCATCACGGAGAAGCAGAAGCGGAAACTTGGCTTCGCGGTGTAAAATCAAACCTTGCTCGAAAGCCTCAAGGTAACGATCGAGCTCAAGTAAAAGCCATCTACGAAGGCGTTTGCGACCTTTCATTAGGTAACAATTATTACTTGGGAAAAATGCTTAACGATCCAGAGCAAATCAAGTGGGCGGAAGCTGTTCAAATCACCTTCCCGAACACGGAAGAGCGTGGCACTCACGTCAACATTAGTGGTATGGCGCTGACAAAAAGTGCTCCAAACAAACAGAATGCTATTCAGCTAATGGAGTATTTGACAGGCGATGCAGCTCAAACCATGTACGCAGAGCAAAACTATGAGTACCCAGTGAATCCAAGCGTTAAACCAAGCAAATTGGTTGCGTCATGGGGCGATTTTAAAGCGGATGAACTGCCACTGAGCAAAATCGCTAGCTTACGCAAAGCGGCGGCTCAATTGGTTGATAAAGTAGGCTTTGATCAATAAACAGAAGATGACGAAAAGCGGCCTATCTGGTCGCTTTTCGATTATAATGCTGTGCTCAGTCATAACATTAAAAGCCTAACACGTTGACTACATCCTCTTTAAAGCGTTGGCAAACTCCTACCTTTCGAACGGAACACTCTTGGTTTGCGAGCGCTCTTCTTGTCGCAACCATCGTTTTACTACCGATCGCATCAGTCATCTATTTAGCGGCCTTTCCCGACGACAATATCTGGCCCCACCTGCTGAATACCGTTCTACCTGTTTACATTGAAAACACGCTCATATTAATGACGGGCGTCGGGACGCTAAGTGTCTTAATTGGCATCGGATCCGCCTGGCTAATAAGCCACTACGATTTCCCAGGAAAACGCATATTTAACTGGGCATTACTGCTTCCTTTCGCAATGCCAGCGTATGTCATTGCATATGTCTACACCGACTTTCTTGAGTATGCCGGCCCTCTTCAGTCATCCTTAAGGGAGCTTTTTGGTTGGCAGACAAGCCGCGATTATTTTTTTCCAGAAGTCCGTAGCATGGCGGGCGCGATTATTTTAATGGCGCTGACACTGTACCCTTATATCTATATGCTTGCCCGTGCAGCCTTTATGCAACAATCCGTTTCGCTTTACTACGCTGCTCGCAGCCTGGGTTCTAGCCCATTGGCTTTTTTCTTTCGCGTCTCACTCCCTATTGCTCGACCAGCCATCGTCGTAGGATTGTCACTCGTGTTAATGGAAACTCTGAATGATTTTGGCACCGTCGATTACTTTGCGATTCAAACTCTTACGGCGGGCTTATACGACACATGGCTAAACATGAGCAATATTGGCGGTGCAGCGCAAATAGCGACCGTCATGATGCTCGCTGTCACCCTACTGATTTATTTAGAGCGTCGCTCTAGAAATCAGCAACAAACCTTCTCAGCCAAATCTAGTACGTCTGGCTTACCTGTAAATAAACTCACAGGGCCACATGCTTACTTGGCGAGCGCACTTGCCGCCACCCCTGTGATATTTGGGTTTCTAATTCCTGTTTTGATTCTTAGCAACTACGCAATTCAGTATTTTGAACAAAGCTGGTCCCCTAGATTCTTTTCATATGCATTCAATAGCTTTACCTTAAGTTTTAGCGCGGCTCTGATAACCCTTGTGATCGGCTGTCTGTTGGCATACACCAAGCGTTTAAATCGACGCAGAGCGACCAATGCGCTTACTCAGATCTCCAGCCTTGGTTATGCAGTACCCGGCGCCGTTTTGGCAATTGGTGTGATTATTCCTCTTGCAGCTTTCGATAACTGGTTTGATGGCCTCGCAAGAGAGTTCTTTGGTGTGAGCACAGGGCTGTTGCTTAGCGGTAGCATCATTGCTGTTTTATTTGCCTACACGGTGCGCTTCTTAGCGGTCGCGACGGGAGCGATCGACTCTAGCCTAGAGAAAGTCACACAATCTATGGACATGGCATCTAGGTCGCTTGGTAAAGGAAGCATGGAAACGTTCCTGAGAGTGCACCTGCCGATCATCAAACCGGGCGCACTAACAGCTCTTTTGGTTGTGTTCGTAGACTGTATGAAAGAGCTGCCGGCAACACTTATCCTCAGACCCTTCAACTTTGAGACTCTCGCGACGCACGTCTATCAATTTGCATCAGACGAACTTATTGAGCAGTGTGCGCTCTCTGCGCTCGTGATTGTGTTGGTCGGTATGGTGCCGGTGATACTGCTTAACAAATCAATCAACAGATCATAGTAAGCAAAAAGAAGAGCAAAGAGTTACAAATACAATTACGTG
>NZ_LWFU01000576.1:0-4239 GCF_001635135.1 Oleiphilus sp. HI0080 | reverse complement strand
ATAACTTGCATTAAAACCTTGGCGATAATGCTTTGCGAGATGACTACCCTGTTCTTCGCCATACTGTTCTGTCAGTGCGGCTTCCAAGTCGTCATGCCAGGAAATAACGACACCGAGAATTTTCTGTTCGATCGCTTCAAACTTAGCGCGCGATGGCACTTTATCGGTGAGTTTGATATTAAATTGTGTACGCGCCAAAGGGGATTCAGAGAGCAGAGTATTAAAATCTATGTCTTCTGCATCCAGCTCATCTACCAGCAAATGCTGAATTTTCAGCCTTAGATCGGTATTAAATATGTCTCGTGGCACATAGACCAACGCACACACAAAACGTCCAAAAGCATCTTCCCGCAGATAAATACTTACCTTGCGGCGCTCTTGGGCATAAAGCGCGGAATTAATTGCGCCATAGAGTCGCTCTGCGCTCACCTGAAACAGCTCATCCCGCGGGAAGGCAGACATTAATTGTTCAAACTCTTTTCCAGCATGATCACGAAGATCGTAGCCAGACAAGTCTCTGGCCTGCACAACTTTTTGTCGCAACAGCGGAACGTTATTTAAATCATCATTGAATACACGGGCCGTGTACAAACCCAAAAACCGGCGCTCACCAACCACATCGCCCTTGTCATCGAACTTTTTGACCACCACATAATCAGCGTATGCCGGCCTATGAACGCGCGACCTTCGCGATGATTTTGCAAAAAGGAATATTTCTTTTTCCAAAATGTGTTCACGAGTGTGTCTTGGCACGTCTTTTAAAACAACTTTGGCGTCGCTTTTATACGCATCTTTGAGTATTCCGAGTGCCGTCTTATCCTGACGAACCAGCACGCGATCGGCGCCCGCACCCTCGATGTCATATTCAACATAACCAAGAAAGGTAAAGCTATTGCTTGCCAACCAATCCATGAATGCAGAGGCTTCTTCAAGATCTTCTTTTGAGGCATGAGAGTGCCCCTTATCTGCCCAGCTTTTCGTAATCGCTCCCACGCGATCCAGCATTAATGGGTAATCATCGACCGCCGAAAAAACCTCCGACAACACCCCATCAAGTTTGTCGCACAGTGAACGTATTTGATCCTGTTTGGTAATTCGATCAATTTCGATGCGAATCAACGCCTCTTCCCTGCAGGACTCAGATCGCTTTGAGCCCGGCTCAAGCGCTTTCAATTTACCATTGCCATCACGTTCGCTGCTCAAGATAACGTTTTGAATACCCTGCACACGCAAATTCATATCCGTAAGCGCAATACGAAGCGAGTCTACGATAAACGGGACATTGTCCATCAACACCGTGATGACTGTGTGTGGCGACTGCCATCCATCCACTTCTAGCCCCGGGTTGTCGATCGACACTTTGGTTTTTGCTGTCAGTGGTTGCTCAACGAATTTCCATAAACTAATCAGGTATCCAAAAACGTCATTAACCCTTCGCCCTACAAATTCTTCGGTATAGGCGGAGTCAATAAAACGTGTTAGAAAGCCGCGAACGGCCTCTTGTTTTGACTTGTTAATTTGTTCTTTTACGAGTGTATCAAGTTGCTTGACGATGGCGCGTTTGTCTTTCGTTTCGATCAGTTTCATAAATCCTAGACTCAAAATTAGTCTTCGCTCAGTCCTTGATGGCCCCAGATAACGAAGCGTGGCGATTTTTTATTAATAAGAAGCACGATTAAGAATAGTTCATTGCATAGAAATTGCGTATTAACGACGCTTCCTTTAGCTTTACCATTCTTAATATACTCATACAACCTTGTTGGAGAAGCGGTGAATGGGATCTGATCAGGTATTTGAGCAGCTACGCCTATCATTGGAAAAATCTATTATTGGCCAGCCCCATCTTGTCGAAAGACTATTGATTAGTCTGTTGGCGGACGGGCATCTACTTGTTGAGGGCGCGCCTGGGCTTGCAAAAACCAAGGCCATAAAAGCGCTTTCAGACAACATCCAAGGCAATTTCCAACGGATTCAATTTACCCCAGACTTGTTGCCATCAGACGTCACAGGCACAGAAATCTACCGCATGGAAACGGGTAGCTTTGAGTTCCAGAAAGGGCCTATTTTTCATAACCTTATTCTTGCAGATGAAATCAACCGTGCTCCCGCAAAAGTGCAGTCGGCACTCTTGGAAGCAATGGCTGAGCGGCAAGTCAGTGTGGGTAAACAAACATACCCTCTTGACGATCTATTTCTGGTAATGGCGACCCAAAACCCGATCGAGCAAGAAGGCACTTATCCATTGCCAGAAGCCCAGCTTGATAGATTTCTACTGCATGTAATAATTGACTACCCTGATGCGGACGCGGAACGAGCCATACTTAAACTCGTTCGTGGAGAGGCACTCGCCTCAAGTAGCAGTGACGAAGTCGAGGCGATCACGGTAAGTCAGGCAGCAATCATGCAAGCGCGACAAGAGGTTCTGCAAATTCACATGGCCGATGCCGTTGAGGATTATATCGTCAACTTGACCATGGCGACTCGGAACCCTCAGCCGTTTAGTGCAGAGCTCGCAAGATGGATTGAATACGGCGTAAGTCCACGAGGTACTTTGGCGCTTGATCGATGTTCTCGAGCCTATGCATGGCTTCAAGGCAAGAATTTCGTCAGCCCTGAAGATGTTGCTGCGGTTTTGCACGACGTATTTCGACATCGTGTACTGCTTAGCTTTGATGCAGAGGCGGAAGGACAAAGTGTTGAGGCAGTTCTTGAATGTCTGCTGGCAAGCGTGCCCGTTGCTTAGCCGTATTCTGAGACGTCGAGGGCATTCAGTCTAATGGCGAGCAAACCACACTCTCACACACTTCCTGAACTTTTGGGCGACGGCGTATACACCAGTGTTGAAGAACTGGTGTCTCTCAACGCCCACGCCAAACATCTGTCTCACTTAAAAGCGCGAGTAGCGAGTCAAGTACAGAGTGGCTCTCATCACTCTCGCTTCAAAGGCAGAGGCATGGAGTTTGCCGAAGTGCGGCCTTATCAAGCAGGAGACGATGTTCGCAGTATTGATTGGCGTGTAACGGCGAGACGGCAGAGCCCCCATACGAAACTCTTTCAGGAAGAGCGTGAGCGACCCGTCATGATTTTATGTGATCAGTCAGCATCGATGTTTTTTGGCAGCAAGGACTGCATGAAATCCGTTCTCGCGGCAAGAAGCGCTGCACTATTGGCGTGGAGTGCACTGTCACACAACGACCGTGTCGGCGGCATTGTGTTTAATGAAAAAGCCAAGTTGACCGTAAAACCGGCCCGTAGCCGAAAAGCATTATTGCGTTACTTCAAGCATTTAGAAGAAGCCAACAACGCGCTGACAGCGACTTCGCTCAGCGAGGGCGGCATTTTTGATAAGCATTCATTCACTGAAGCGCTCATTGAGGCGAATCAAGTCACGCGCCCAGGAACCTTGGTTTTCGTAATCAGCGATTTCCATCGATTAGATGCCAAGGCAAGCCAACAGCTCAGCGCTCTCGCTCGTCATAATGAGTTAATACTTCTTCGCTGTAGCGACCCTCTTGAACACACGCTTCCAGTAGGCGGTATTCTGCCAATACGTAATGGTGACGATGTGTTTTATCTGAGTCCAGAAGAGCAGCAAACGCATTCGGCTCTTCGTGCATGGGACGACAACATTGAGCGTCAACTATCGCAACTAGCAAAATCTCGGAACACCAACTTTTGGGACATTTCTACAGGCAAGTCGGTTGACTCACAGCTACATCAAATTACCAACCAAGTTCGGGGTGTTGGACGACGATGAATGCGCTTGATCCGCTCGCTCAGCTCAATGACATAATCGAGGCGCAGGCAATCACATGGTGGCCACTTGCTATTGGGTGGTGGCTGCTGATTTTCGTTGGCGTTACTGTCGTTGGCGCTACATTTGTCTTTTTTATTAAGAGGCATCAAAGGTTACGTTATAGGAAAGAGGCGCTGCTAGCGCTGCTAGATCTCGAGAGACGATATTTCAAATCGACACCAGACCTAACATCTGACACAGGTCATCGGGATGCAAGTCGTCTCAACGCGGAAGTAAATATGTTTTTAAAACGCATCCTCAGCAGTCAGCAAGGCTCTGCCGACTATCGAACGCAAACATCCGACGCATGGAAGCAGACTTTAGACGAGAAGCTTCCTTTCCTTTCCGAGCAAGACAAAGACCTTTTAGCATCTGGTCATTACGCCCCCGTTGCGACGCGCCTTGATAGGGCCTTTTTTGAAAGCCTAAAAAAATGGCTTAAG
>NZ_LWFU01000575.1:0-3684 GCF_001635135.1 Oleiphilus sp. HI0080 | reverse complement strand
GTCATTTTTAATCTCAGAGAAAGTAAAGCCGATTGCTTATTCTCATACCAGCGCGCAAGTTCGTAAAACCTTTCGCTGGCCTTTCAAGGGTGCGATCCGACGTCGTTTTTTTAAGTGGCAGACGGAGTATTGGTTAGGCCGTATTGCGCCTGATGTATCGATCGCGCACGGAGATATCGCGAGCGCGGATGTGTGTTTTATTCATAATTGTGTGCATTTTGAACATGAACTTATTCATGGCGTCCCATTGCCCAGCGACAATGATGTTGGCGCGTTGCATACAGAAGTTCTAACCAAGCAGCAGTTTCAAGTCTTGGTGTGTAACTCGGAACTCATGAAGCAGGATCTGGTGCAGAGGTTCCATATTCGCGATAAGCATATCGAAGTACTTTATCCAAGTTGTGACCCAGACAGCGTCACGCGTCCAGAGCGAGATATGCGCGCAGAGCTTGGTATGACAGGTGCTGACTTGGTGATCGGATTGATTACCTCAGGTAACTTCAAAAAGCGTAACGTGCAGTTGTTTCTCGAGGTGAGCGCGCAGCTTCGCTCAGAGCAGCGTTTGCATATCGTTGTTGCTGGTAATGGCAAGGCGAGTGAGTTTCAGAACTTGTTGGAACAGCACCCGCATACTGTGCACTTTCTTCCATCGACTGACTGTGTTGCAGACTATTACGCTATGCTGGATGTGTTTGTATTACCTGCCTTTATCGAAGAGTTTGGAATGAGTGCGCTAGAGGCAATGACCTGCTCAAAGCCGGTCGTTCTTCACAATATGGTTGGCGCGAGCGAAATCCTCGAGGGAGAGAGTGTGTCTTTTTCGATCTCTGGCTTGGATCAGCAAGTTTGGACTAACGCCTTACAAGCGCTCTGTGATGATGCAGGATTGCGAAAGCGGTTAGGCGCGCAAAATGCGGAGACAGCGAAAAAATATACCGCCAGCCAGCAGAATAAAAAGTTTCTCGAGCTGATTAGCCGATTTCAGGAAAACAGTTAATATGACGAAAAGCGAGCACTACACAGCGTTATGCAATATGTATCGCGCCGCCCCGATTAATGCCATCTTTCCTCCTCGCATCGAAATTGAAGAGGGGGCTTGCACCATAGAAATTGACCTGAAGCCTGAGTACTGTCATTCGGCGGGAGGAACTCATGGCTCTGTTTACTTTAAGCTGTTAGACGACACGGCTTTCTTTGCTGCGAATTCGTTTGAGGACGAAGTCTTTGTTTTAACAACCTCGTTTACCACCTATATCACTCGCCCAGTCTCTGAAGGCATCATGCGAGCACACGGACGCATTGTTAATAAAAATAGAACGCAGTTTATTGCTGAGTCGGTCGCCTATGATCAGCAAGGTCGTGAAATTGCGCGAGGAAGCGGGATATTTGTCCGTGGCAAGTATCCGCTCAAAGATGCAATGGGCTATGGCTTATAGCTAAAGGAATACCCCTGCGAGCGCAATGAGCGCCGCACCGCCACATAGTATGAGCAGTAGTGGCCTAAACTTCTCGCCATCATCAATGTAATCCCTCGATTTTATACCCAGTACAAACCCTACGATACAAACAGGCAGAAAACTGACACTCTCCATTAGAAGTTGGTCATTCAGAATGCCAATGTAGGCGTAGGAGACCATGCTGATGGTGCAGCTATACCCAAAATACAAAGACAGGTTGGCGCGCACATTTTTGGGGTTGCCATGTTGCATAACCAAAGCCATTGGCGGCCCGCCTATGGATGTTGTGGTCCCCATTATCCCGCTGACGAATGCGGCTGTTCCCATCCGAGCCGGGGTGTATTGAAACTGCTTGCCAAAGTAGGAGATGACAACGGCCAGTAGCACGCAGCCAGCGACAAATATTTGAAGCGTCTTTGAGTCGAGTTGCATCAACAGCCAGGCGCCAACGACGGTGCCCGGAAGGCGCGTTATAAAAGGGAGTATTAGCGCTTTTAGCTCTAAGTGAGCACGCTGGTTCCAGGTGTTTAAGATGCTGAGGAACAAGGCGCAGAGCGTGAGCGCGACGGGAACCCATAGAGGGTTGAGAATAACGATGATCGGAGCGGCGATCACGGCCATGCCAAAACCTAAAGCCGTTTGTACCCAGCAGCCGATGAACAAACTAAACGCCGCAGCGAGCCAGACCCATAATTCCATTCTAGGAGTCGAGTTCTAATAGCAGGTGATCAATTTGCTCAAAGACTTCTTTGCTTGTGATGGTATCCATTAGGTCTGATCCATGAACTCGTTTTCCCCATTTTACCTGCTCTGGAAGTTTGCCATATTGCTGTCTTAGATGCGCTTGGTAATGGTCAACGACATAGTTTTGGCTGCTATATGGCCCGGTTCGCTTGGGGTTTGAGTGGGCATATAGACCAATGACGCCCGTGCCTGCTGCATTCGCCAGATGCAGCGGCCCTGTATCTGGCGCGAGAACAAACAAAGCGCGCCCCAAAAGTGCGTAAAGTTGTTTTAGAGTGGTTTGACCTACGAGGTTCTTCACGGGAACGCGGGTCTTGCTGCTAATGTATTCTGCAATCTCCGTATCGAGCGGCGCGGGACCTCCACATAGAATGACATTGATGCCTTTCCGTTGTACAAAATGTATCGCATCGATATAGCCTTGCGATGACCAACAGCGCTCTTTTTTACTTGCAGCAGGGCAAAGAATCATCGTTTGCTGGCCGTCGGGGATCATGCTTAGGGCAAATTCCCGGTCGGCCTCAGTAACTGGAATATTCCATGTCGGTGGGTAGCAATGCTCCTCTTTCGCCCCGAGCTTCAATGCGAAGCTTATAAAGCTATCGAGAACGTGCTGTTCGCTACTTTTTGGCAGCAAAGGTGGGATGCGCTCATTAATGACTAGTGAGTGTCCTTCTTTGGCGCGCTTCCAGTCATAGCCAAGTTTCTTTTTCGCCGGAATCAAGCGGGCAAGACGATTGGCGCGCATCGCGACCTGCATGTGCAACAATACATCGAAGGAGCGATTCTGCATCGCCGTTTTTAAGTCGTCGATCGCCGCTTTACCGCGTGCTTTTTCAAAGACAATAAATTCGATACCAGGAAGGTCGTAAACAAGCTGATGTTCGAGTTTACCGATAATCCATGTGATTTTTGCCTCGGAGAAGCTTTTTTGGATAGCCTGAACAGCTGCGACTGCGTTGCAGACATCGCCGAGCGCAGATAGACGCAGAATGCAGATGGATTCAGGACTGGACATAATTACTACTCGTCGCTTTGATTCTGTATCTTCTCGATGATACGAGTTGTTGAGCAGCCATCAACAAACTCTATGACAGCGACTTTACCACCGTTGCTTTGGACTAAGTCTGCTCCGACAATCGTTTCCACAGTATAGTCACCGCCTTTGGCAAGGACGTCCGGCTGAACTTTCTCGATCAAATAATAGGGCGTGTCATCATATTGGTCGCCTTTAACTTCGCCGAACGGCAGCACCCAGTCTACACTCGCTAAGCCGCCAATGACGGTTGCGCGGTCTTCAAACCGATTTACCGGGCGTGTTTCGCCTTTCAGTCTTTTAACCGATTCATCAGAATTAAGGCCTAACACTAAGCGGTCGCCAAGCGCGCGAGCTTTCTCAAGGTAACGAACATGGCCAGCATGCAAAATATCAAAGCAGCCGTTCGTGAATACAATTTTTTCGCCTGCGAGTTTGGCTAACTCA
>NZ_LWFU01000574.1:0-7318 GCF_001635135.1 Oleiphilus sp. HI0080 | reverse complement strand
CTTCGATAACGCAACGTAAAACCAGCTTCGTTGGAGTGTCAAAGCGGATAATCATTTCGCGCGTATCCTGAGGCTGAATGGTCATTGTAGGCCGGTCGGCAAGCGTACCAACCATCGATTTCGCTGCGTCAGTATTCGTATTTGAATGGACATGCCCATCTGCGGAACTTACCTCCATACGTGCGTGTCTCACCTCATCCTCGACAAAGGCTTTGAACTCAGCATCTTTCATGGCATCAGCGGGCTCCGCCGAAAAAAGAAATACGTGTACTTCATCTGTTCTATTATCAAAGACAAAGCGTGTTTTTTGATTCGTTAGCACTTCTATTTGTTCAGGAAACAGTAGTTTGTAAAGCACCTCAACCCGATGAACGCTCTCAGCTGATGCGACACCAAATAAGGGATCTTTCCAGTATTCACCGAGAATATCTTCCGGCTTCAATGCATACGCAGACAGGCTATAAATCACCAGCCCACAGCTCAAAAATACTCGAGCGCCCAGCAACAAAATGTTTGCTCCTTACTTAATCGTTGTGCTTCACTAACAGAATAAGTCGACAAGAATGTTTTGGAAAGGATTACGTGAGCAACACGCCAATATGCATCACAATAGCAGGCTCAGACTCCAGTGGCGGTGCAGGCATACAAGCTGATCTGAAGACGTTTGCCGCACACAAC
The DNA here is from genome assembly GCF_001635135.1 of Oleiphilus sp. HI0080. NCBI lineage: Bacteria > Pseudomonadati > Pseudomonadota > Gammaproteobacteria > Oceanospirillales > Oleiphilaceae > Oleiphilus > Oleiphilus sp. HI0080. The sequence continues at coordinate 6,640 of NZ_LWFU01000574.1, read as the reverse complement.
TGTTATGCGATGAGCGTCATTACTGCGTCGACAGCACAAACGCATTTAGGCATCACGGATATTCAGCCACTTCCTAGCCACCATATAAAAGCGCAACTCGACGCTTTGCTCCAAAACTACTCTATCAAAGCGATCAAAACCGGCATGTTCTCTTCTTCCGATCAGATAGAGACAGTGGCTGATGCTCTGGATGAGTACAATCATATACCACTGATTGTCGACCCTGTACTAGGGAGCAGTTCGGGCAGCAGTTGGGTAACAGAAGAGCTGGTCAATAGTTACTTAACCACCCTTCTTCCGCGGGCTACTCTGATCACACCCAACACGATCGAGGCAGAAACACTGTTTAATGTTCAAAAACACGCCAAGCCACTGGGGCATCTGCAAGGCATCGCTATGCAGTACAACGTCGCTATTTTATTAAAAGGTGGGCACGCAGTGAGCAGTGACGAGGTTATCGACCATCTCGTGCAACCTCATCACGTCGAGAGTTTTCATCATCGCCACATTGAGTCTGAAAATACGCATGGAACAGGCTGTACGCTTGCTTCAGCGATCACCGCCAACATCGCACACGGTGAAACTCTTCAACACGCTTGTGCACTTGCCATAGACTATATCGACGCATTGCTTCGCTCATCAAAGGGCTTTATTGAACACAATTCGAAGCCACCTTTACGTAATCTGCCAATGAACCATTTTTTTGAAGTGTGAAAGCAGGATAAACTTAGCCTAAGCGTGACCCTCATTAACAACGAACCAAAGAAGAACAATTGCTTACTATGCGAGCCTTGCCAACACTACTTATCAGCACCCTATTACTTGCATTATCTGGATGCGCCAACACCGATAAACCCAAGTATGACCACATAGAACCGCCTGAAGAAGCCGAAACTTCCTCGCCGGAACAGCTCTATGAGCGAACAGCAGCACTTTTTAGCCGACCTGAAAATTTAGGCCTAGAATTTTACTCGCCGAGCTTCTACGCATCAGCGCTGGACGCTTTGGAAGACGCCGAAACAGCCCTGAATAGCTTACACGAAAGCACAATTTCGCCTGTTAGAGCTCTTATTGCGTCTAGAAAGCTGTTAGAGAAGGCACAAGCGACCAGAGAAAAAGTAGATCGAAATCTCAAAGAACTGGTGACGCATCGCAACCTACTGATCGAGCTCAACGCGCCAAAGTGGCAGCCAGATGAGTGGAAGTCCGTCAGTAGCGAAATAAAAGGACTTGTCCTACTTATTGAAGACGATGACATTAAAGCCGCCATTGATCAGGAGCCTAGTGTTCGTAAAGACATGTATGCTCTTGAAATAGATACCCTGCTCGCATCTGCGCTGGATCAAGCAAGATCGACACTGGAAAAGGCAGAGCAAGTAGATGCTGATAAGTTTTCCCCTAGTCTTTTTAATAGTGCCGATATACTAATTGACGATACAGAGATTTACATTCGCTCCAACTTTCGGGATAGAAAAGGGATCGCGACGCAAGCAGAAAACGCTCGCCTTGAAGCCGAACGAGCCTATAAAACAGCTTTGGATAGCAAATTCCTACTATCACTGAACGAAAAGCAAACAGAACGTTATTTGATTAAGGTAAAAGAGAAAATAAATAGCATTGCACAGATCACAGACAATGAATCGTTGCCACCTGCAACGCTGGATGAGGCGCTCAATAGCCTGTTTATGCTGATGGAGACCCGTCAAACCAATAAAGAATCAGAGGAAACAGATGCAGATTCGACTGCCCCAAATAACGAGATTGTTCAAGACGAGGATGCTGACATACAAATTCTTGAGGTATTAGACAGCTTACACTTAGAAGATAACTCAAGTGACAATCTAGATGCCGAAGTCGAGTCAGAAGAGCAAACCTTTGATGACATCGAATATATTGAGTAAGACAAGAAAGCACAGAGTTGAATTTCAGCACAAAAAAAGCCCGCTCAATTGAGCGGGCAAGTCTTTACTAGCAAATAAGGAAGAAAACAGAACGTCGCTAAGATTTCTCTACAAACCAAGAAAATCTTAAGCACGTATTACTATACTTCTAAGGCAAGCTCTTCGGACTTACCGCCAGACTTAGAATCAATTTTTGGCATAAATTTATCTCGAATTTTTTGCTCAATCTCATTAGCAATTTCAGGGTTCTCCTCAAGAAACTTAGCCGCGTTTGCCTTACCTTGACCAATCTTGTCACCATTGTATGCGTACCAAGCGCCTGCTTTATCAACCAAGCCTTCTTTCACACCAAGGTCTATCACTTCACCCATATGATAAATACCTTTACCGTACATGATCTGGAATTCGGCTTGCTTAAACGGTGGTGATACTTTGTTTTTCACCACTTTTACGCGCGTTTCGTTGCCAACAATCTCATCGCCAACTTTAACAGAACCCGTGCGGCGGATATCCAATCGAACAGATGCATAGAACTTAAGCGCATTACCACCCGTCGTCGTTTCTGGATTGCCAAACATCACACCGATCTTCATTCGAATCTGGTTAATAAAGATACATAGGCAATTGGCATTCTTAATATTGCCTGTGATCTTTCGCAAGGCTTGTGACATCAAGCGAGCCTGCAGACCCATGTGACTATCACCCATATCACCCTCAATCTCGGCACGAGGCGTTAGCGCCGCTACGGAGTCAACAATGATCACATCGACAGCACCAGAGCGAACCAACATATCTGCAATTTCGAGCGCTTGCTCCCCGGTATCAGGTTGCGATACTAATAACTCATCAACATTAACACCTAGTTTCTCTGCATAGATTGGGTCAAGTGCGTGCTCTGCATCGACAAAGGCACACGTTTTACCCTGCTTCTGCGCTTCAGCGATTACCTGAAGTGTCAACGTCGTCTTACCCGAACTCTCAGGGCCATATATCTCGACGATTCGACCATAAGGGAGGCCGCCTATGCCTAACGCGATATCTAACCCGAGAGAGCCCGTCGAAACTGCGGGAATAGCTTCTCTTGGTTGATCACCCATTTTCATGACCGCGCCCTTACCAAACTGTTTTTCAATTTGAGAGAGTGCTGCGTTAAGTGCCTTTTGCTTGTTGCCTTCCATTTTGATTCCCCTATCGATTTGTGATGAATTATGTCGCATCCTTGCAACCACAATATACTGTATGCTTAATCAGTATTATGTGCAGCGATATTTAATCTGTCCAGTTTTTTATCCAGTAGTTGACTTACAAATGCGTAAACCTCTTCTTGCTAAGTAAGATACAAGCTAAAGCGTCAAAAACTGTCGCCGAAATTTAGTGACCGCCTAAAACAACAATTTTTTAGTGTTTTCAGCATAGGCTAAACGTATGCTTATCTTTATCGTCTCGATCAACCTCTAATAAATAAGACGCTTAAAATAATGCAAAACACCAGTCCAGTGCTTGAAGAAAACACCCAAGTAAAACGCCCAATGGTAATTGATGGTTCATTTCTTTTTGGAAATTTACTTGAGTTTGGTAAAGATCCACTGGCGTTCATACAACGGGCGCTCCGGTTAAAGCAGCCCATCATCGATTTTTGCATGCCATCACAACGCATTTCCTTAGTAACAAGTGCGGATATGGCGCACCAAGTACTTGTTAAGCACGCATCACAGTTCAAGAAAGCGGATAATGACGTTGGCGTTATGGCTCATGTCCTTGGCAATGGATTGGTGACAAATAACGATTTTGCGTCCCACAAGAAGCAGCGCAAGCTTACCCAGCCTGGATTTCACTTCAGACGCATTCAATCCTATGCAGATACCATGATTCGATATACGAGACAGTATTCTGATGACTGGCTGACTGATGCTGAGCGTGACATTAATGATGACATGTTCAAGCTAACGCTGTTTATCGTTTCGAAAACACTTTTTGACAACGATGTCGAGACAATGAGTGAGGTGTCTAGCGAAGTTGGAAAGTCTATGCATGAACTACAAGAAATCATGAACAAAGGTTTTCAAAGCATGTATGTCCTTCCCTCTTGGATTCCCATGCCAGGCTCCAAACGCCTGAAAAAAGCAAAGAAACGTCTCCATGACATAATCCAAGGCATGATTGATGCGCGCACCAAAGCGGACGGCACCTTCGAGTCCGGCGATGACCTTTTGAGCATGTTGCTAGAGTCGCGATACGACGATGGCACACAGATGTCTCGCGAACAGTTGATGGATGAGCTTGTCACCTTACTCTCTGCTGGCCACGAAACAACTTCGAATACAATGACTTGGGTGCTCTATTTGATGGCCAGCCATCCTGAACTTCAAGAACGAGCCTATGAAGAGGTCATGGAACTATTAAGCGATAGCGAGCTTTGTCTTGAAAACCTAGATCAGCTCTCTTATGTAGAGCAAGTTATCAAAGAAGGAATGCGGTTATACCCTCCCGCGTGGGTACTTAATACGCGCCAAGCTATCGAAGACGTCGAGGTAGGCGGCTATTTCTTTGAGAAAGGAAAACGGGTCTTTGTTAGCCCTTACGCGAATCACTACAACCCAGAGTATTTCCCAAACCCCGAACACTTCAACCCGGAAAGGTTTAGTGAAGAGAACGAGTCTAAACTTCCGCGATACGCTTACATGCCATTTGGTGGTGGGAATCGGGTATGCATCGGCAACTCGTTTGCAATGATGGAAAACAAAATCATCTTAGCATTGTTGCTGAAAAGCTTTCGCTTTGAGCTTTGCGCGAGAACAAAGGTAGAACCTCAGCCTCATGTCACCTTGAATAACAAAGATGGCATGTGGCTAAAAGTCGTCAGACGTTCTACTTAGCAATAGCCTATAGCGCTGGGGCTTAATCGACCGCTGAAATTCGGCAAAGGACTCCATTGAGCGCTGCATTGCCGGTCACAGGGTCATACACTTTATCGTCCACCAGATCATTCACACTCACACCGGCGTGCTGCTCTGCGATATTCAAGCGAGTACCGGAGCGGTTATGACCCCAGCCGTGAGGAATACTAACAACCCCCTGCATAACTTCATCAGAAGCCTTGACTGCGACCCGCTCTTTCCCGACCCGGGTCTCGACCTCGATTAAGCCGCCGTCTTCAATGCCAAGGCGCTCCATATCTGAGGGATGCACAAGCGCATGGTAGCGCACTGGCCCTTTAACGAGTCGATGTGAATTATGCATCCAAGAGTTGTTGCTGCGAACATGTCGTCGACCGATCAGTCTCATATCATACGATGTGTTTTGCTCTGTTTCAGCGTCGAGAGATAGCGCTTTAATCGGATCAACTAACGAGTGAATCACTAGCTGCACTGCTTTGTCCGCAGTACAAATACGCTGACTTAATCCTGGCTTCAAAGGACCCAAATCAATACCACTTGGGTGTTTCTTGAGTGTTTCTAATGACAACTCATATTCACTGCCCGCGCTTTTCCCATACGGCCCCATCTGCATGCCCATATCCATTAGCATCTTGGGCTCGACTAACGGTTTAAAGGAGAGCTGTTTCGCATCAGAGAGCGCTTTTGCCAATCCAGATAGAATCTCCCAGTCATGCAATGCGCCTTCTGGACGAGGAAAAACTTCGCTGTTAAATCGTGCAACATCACGTATCGCAAGCCGGAAAAACGCAACGTCATAGTGATCATGCTCGAGCGGGCCAGTTGGAGGAAGGATATAATCGGCGTGACGCGTCGTCTCGTTCAAGTAAAAGTCCAAAGCAACCATTAAATCTAAGCTTTCAAGCGCTGTGTCCAATTGGCGACCATTCGGTGCCGATAAAACAGGGTTGCCTGCCAACGTGTAAAGAGCCCTAAACTGCCCGTCTCCGGGAGTAAGGATTTCCTCAGCAAGAGCGGTGCTTGGAAATTCACCGGCAAACTCCGGCAAGCCGCTCACTCTAGTGTGGTAGCGGGCGAAATGTCCCGGACTTGGCTCACCAGGCCGAACATAACCTACTGCAGACGAGGGAAACATCGCGCCACCAGGTCGATCCAAATTTCCCGTCAGTAGATTAATCAAATGAATAGCCCACTGACAAATCGTCCCATATTGCTGAACAGACACCCCCATCCTGCCATATAGAACTGCAGTCGGCGCGCACATAAACTCCTCAATAACACGCTGTTGGTCCGCAGCCGAAACGCCACTTTTTCGCTCGGCCAAATCAAAGCTGAATGGCGCTACCAATGCCGTTAACTCACTCAAGCCAACAACTGGAACAGACTCAATGAATTCTTCGTTTTCGACCTTAGAAATCACATGTTTCAGAAATGCCAAAAGCACATATACATCAGCAGAAGGTTTTACGAACAAATGCTCGTCAGCAAGCGCGGCCGTTTCTGAACGACGAGGGTCGACAACGACAAACTTTCCGCCGCGTTTTTGAATCGCTTTTAAACGATTCTTTACGTCAGGCACAGTCATCATGCTGCCATTTGATGCTACCGGATTAGCACCGAATATCAGCATATAGTCCGTTCGATCAATATCCGGGACAGGAACAAGAAACTGGTGTCCGAATAGATGCATTGCAACGAAATGATGGGGTAATTGATCTAACGAGGTAGCCGAAAAATTACTTTTCGTAGCTAATGCTTTTCTGAGCAGGCGCCCGTGCGTCAAATTTCCGTAGTTGTGAACGTTGGGATTGCCCGCATACACAGCGACCGAATCATTCCCAA